>NZ_JBKSWG010000025.1:0-33937 GCF_047234585.1 Sellimonas sp.
ATATTATTTCTAATATAAGAATCTAATTATTTTTCCTTAACTTAATGACATTGGCTTCTTGCCATCTTTTTCCAGGTTACTATTGGCGTCTCACTGGGGTTGGTAGCGGCTTTGAACCGAGGAAAACCGGTAGATCATATCATCCGGGTTCTGGTCGTTTTGGCTATCTGCGTTCCAAGCTTCGTGTTTGCCGCCGTGCTCCAGTACTTCCTTGCATTTAAGTGGAAACTTGTACCGGTTTTCGGATGGGGAGAGTTGAAGCATTATATCCTTCCGGTAGCGGCCTATGCAATCGGCGGTATCGCATCCTACACAAAATACATGAGAAACAGCACGCTGTCCGTTATCAGTGAAGATTATATCGTGACGGCACAGGCCAAAGGGTGTACCCAGAAGCGCACCGTGCGCAAACATGTGCTGCGCAATTCGATGATTCCGATTGTCACGATGATTGGACCGGCTGTTGCGGGAATCTTCGCAGGCTCCTTCATTTTGGAAAAGATGTTTGCAATTCCCGGACTTGGATTTTACTATGTGAAAGCGGTATCGGATAACGATTATACGATGGTTATTGGACTGACGATTTTCTTCGCAATTCTGTTTGTCGGCGCTTTGATCGTGGTTGATATTTTATACGGAATTGTAGATCCGAGAATCCGAGTGGCAAAAGGTAAGAAGTAGGACGAGGTAAGATATATGGAGACGAGAGAAAACACAAATATGATGGGAGATATCCCGGAGACGGAAGATTTATTTGAACGTGTGGGAACGGAAGGGCTGTCCGGGGAAGACATCGGAGAAAAGTCCCTTACATACTGGGCGGATGTCTGGAGAAGATTCCGATCCAATAAGCTGGCTATTTTTGGTCTGATACTGCTTGTTTTGATCATTGCACTTCTGTTTATCGGCCCGATTGTCTCGGGCAAGGATTATCAGTATATCGACGCGGCTTTAAAAAATCAGGGACCGAGCTCGGAATACTGGTTTGGAACAGATGATATGGGAAGAGATCTGTTTACCCGTGTCTGTGTGGGAGGAAGAATTTCTATTTATATCGGACTTTGCTGTACGGTAGTGATGTTTGTGATCGGCGCCTTGGTAGGAGCGCTTGCCGGACTCAAAGGTGGAGTTGTGGATGATATCATCATGCGAATCTGTGAGTTTATCGGAAATCTGCCGTATCTGATCATTGTGGTTATCCTTTCCATGGTAATGGGAAGAAGCATGTTTTCACTGGTGTTTGCCATGAGTCTTACCGCCTGGGTAGGAACGGCACGTATGGTCCGGGGACAGATTCTGCAGATCAAAGAGCAGGACTATGTGCAGGCGGCCAAGGCCCTTGGCGCTTCCACGGGGCGGATCATCATCAAACACCTGCTTCCTAATACACTGGGAATCATCATGGTTGATATTACTATGTCGGTTCCGGGATTCATTTTCAGCGAAGCATTTTTAAGTTATATCGGACTTGGAGTAAGACCACCGGAGACAAGCTGGGGCGCACTTGCATCAGCAGGACAGCAGCAGTTGATGTTCTATCCGCATCAGTTGTTTTTTCCTTGCCTTCTGATTGTCTTGACTATGCTGACATTCCATCTGATCGGGGACGGATTATCCGATGCCCTGGATCCAAAACTTCGAAAATAGGGGGGCATCACGATGAACGAGACAATACTGGAGGTAAAAAATCTGCATGTTTCCTTTAAGACATACGCAGGAATATCACACGCAGTGCGTGGAGTGGATTTTGATCTGAAAAAAGGAGAGACACTGGCGATCGTAGGGGAATCCGGATGTGGGAAAACAGTTACATCCAAGGCGATCATGGGACTTCTCCCAAAACAAAATACAATGATAGATAAAAAGAATGGAGCACAGATCCTGTTTCACGGGGAAGATTTGCTTGGATATTCGGAGAAGAAGATGACGGAGATCCGCGGAAGTAAAATATCCATGATTTTCCAGGATCCGATGACTTCCTTAAATCCGACGATGAAGATTGGCGATCAGATTGCGGAAAGCATACTGATCCATAACAAAGTGTCAAAAGAGCAGGCGCACAAAGAGGCGCTGGAGATGCTTGAACTTGTCAAAATTCCGAATGCTCCGCAGCGAATGAAACAGTATCCGTTCGAATTTTCCGGGGGGATGCGCCAGAGAGCGATGATAGCCATGGCGCTGGCATGTAAGCCGGAGATCCTGATTGCGGACGAGCCGACAACTGCCCTGGACGTGACAATTCAGGCGCAGATTATGGATTTGATCGGAAGCCTTCAGAAAGAACTGAATATGGCAGTCATCCTTGTGACCCACGATCTGGGAGTCGTGGCAAGCGTGGCTGACAAGATTCAGGTTATGTATGCCGGGAAAATCGTGGAGCGGGGAAATGTAGATGAAATCTTCTATCGGTCTACACACCCGTACACGAGAGCGCTTTTGAATTCGGTGCCAAAAATTCACACAAACAACAAGGAGACACTGTATTCCCTGAAAGGGACACCGCCGGATCTGATCCATCCACCGGAAGGCTGCTCCTTTGCGCCGCGGTGTGAATACGGCATGAAGATCTGCCGACTGAAATATCCGAGAGAAACCGTGTTCAGTGATTCCCAGACATGTGCCTGCTGGCTGCATCATCCGAAAGCGGACACAAAGGGACTCCCGGAAACGATGATCAGAGGGGGGAGATAGTCATGGAAGAGAGAAAAGTACTGATCGAGGTAAAAGATCTGAAAAAATATTTCAATGTGGGACGCCATAAAACGCTCAAAGCGGTGGACGGAGTAAATTTTAAAATCTATCAGGGGGAGACACTTGGTCTGGTAGGGGAATCCGGATGCGGCAAGACGACATGCGGTAAGACGGTCATGGGACTTTATGAAGCTACCGGCGGACAGGTTATATTTGACGGAGTGGATATCCACAGCCTGAATAAAAAAGAAAAGAAAGAATTTACAAAACGTGCCCAGATTATTTTTCAGGATCCGTATTCATCATTAAATCCGAGAATGACGGTTGGGGATATCATCGGCGAAGGGATTGATATTCATAAATTGTATACAGGAAAAGAACGTCAGGAAAAGATTTATGAGCTGCTGGAGCTAGTAGGATTAAACAAGGAGCATGCGCTTAGATTCCCGCACGAATTCTCCGGCGGACAGAGACAGAGAATTGGAATTGCCCGGGCACTGGCTATCGAACCGGAATTTATCGTCTGCGATGAACCGATTTCTGCGTTAGATGTCTCCATTCAGGCACAGGTAGTCAACTTGCTCATAGAACTTCAGAAAAAGAAAAATCTGACGTACTTGTTTATTGCTCATGATTTGTCAATGGTCAAACATATTTCCGACAGGGTCGGCGTTATGTATCTCGGCAATATGGTAGAATTTGCGGAAAGCGACGAACTTTATGATCATCCGCTTCACCCATACACAAAAGCGCTCATGTCGGCGATCCCGATCCCGGATCCGGATGAGGAAAAACGCAAAAAGAGGATTCCGATCGAGGGGGAAATCCCAAGTCCGGTCAATCCAAAACCAGGATGCCGTTTTGCGGCAAGATGCCGGTTTGCAACAGAAAAATGCAAACAGGCGACACCGGAGTTGGAAGAGATTACGCAAGGACATTTCGTGGCCTGTCACAGAGTGCGTGAATTACAGGACAAATAGAGGGACGAGAATCAATCAGCAGAAAAAAGCTGCTTGAGGATAAAGAAAAGGAGGAGAAATTATGAAACTAAGAAAGAAAATGCTGGCAGGTCTCATGGCAGTAGCTCTTGCAGCAGGCTCTCTTGCAGGCTGCGGAGGCGAAGAGAAAGAAAAGAAGACATCCGGCGGAAGCACTGAACAAGTGCTGAACATTTCCACAAACAGTGTGGTTATCGGACTCAACCCACTTGTAAACACAACAGCCCCGGACAACAAAGCACACAATATGATCTATGATCCGCTTGTGCGTGACCGGTCTGCGGAAGGAAACACAGATGAAATCGTTCCGGCAGCGGCCGAGAGCTGGGATGTCAGTGAAGATGGACTGACTTATACTTTCCATATGAATCCGGATGCAAAATGGAGCGATGGTTCCAAAGTGACGGCAAACGACTTTGAATTTACTTTTAAGAAAATGGCAGATCCGTCTGTGGCAGCGACAAGCGCATGGCTGTTTGACGGAGTAATCACAAACTTTTCAGAAGCGCTTTACAATAATGGAAAGACTCCGGATGAGATCGGAGTAAAGGCGCTGGATGAAAATACGCTTCAGATCACACTTGTTCACCCGGCATCCTACTTCCTTGGCCTCGTAGCAGGATCAGTTTATCCGGTCAACCAGGCAAAATATGAAGAATACGGTGCAGATTACGGAACATCAGCAGACAAGACTGTATACAATGGACCGCTCAAAATTAAAAGCTGGAGCCAGAACACAGAAATGATCCTTGAAAAGAATGAACAGTACTGGGGCGCTGACGATATGAAGCTTGACACAGTCAATTTTAAAGTGATTCAGGATCCGTCTACTGCAGTACAGGCATTCATCAACGGAGAGCTGGATGTAGTCAGCACATCTGATACAAACTGGGGCAAGACAATCGCTGCATCGGGAGACTCTACAGAAAGCAATGTTCCAAGTAATGCTCCGGAATTCTTTATGTTCAACCTGAAGAACGAATACCTCAGCAACACAAAGATTCGCCAGGCTCTTTCAATCGCATTTGACAGACAGGAGATGGTCGATACGCTCCGTGACGGCAAATCAGAGCCGATCTATTCTCTCATGCCGGATACAATGAAGGTAGGGGACAACACTTACACGGAACTGGTAGACGGAAAGAATCATTTCGTATCCGCTATGCAGGAAGAGTACACAGATCCGAAAGCCTTATTCCAGGAAGGATTAAAGGAGCTTGGAAAAGACACAGACACATCTAAAGTGACAATCCGCTATGCAAGCCGCGGAACAGATGAACTGTCCAAGAAGATCGGAGAATGGATGAAACAGGTATGGGAAGAAAAACTTGGCATCACTGTTCAGATCGATATGATGGAATGGAACATTATGTGGGATAAGATTGACGCTGGAGACTATGACATTGCACAGGCTGGATGGGGACCGTACTACAATGAGCCAAGTGCGTTCTTCCAGCTCTTCGAGCCAGACAACGGATATTTTAACGCAGATAAGACAGGCTGGAACAATGAAGATTCCAAACGTTTCAAAGAGCTTCTGGAACAGGCAAAATATGTGGTAGATGAACAGGAAAAGGCAAACATCTATCTGGAAGCAGAGACGCTTCTTGTCGGAAATGCTATTATCGCGCCGACTTACCTGGAAGCTTCCCCGACATATGTGAAAAACTATGTGAAGAATTATCCAGTTACAACGAATGGTACAACTGATTTCTCACAGGTTTACATTGAAAAATAGAAGGCAAAGGTCGGTCATGAATATGGCCGGCCTGCTTTGACGAGAAAAGCAGGAGGGAAAAGAATGTATCTGATCAAAAACGGAAGAATCCATATAGGGGACGGAACAATTCTAGATTCATGTGATATTCTCACAAAAGGAAAGAAAATCGAAAAAATAGGGAGGGAGATTTCCTGTCCGGAAGCGCAGGTTATCGATGCATCAGGGTGCGAAGTGTTTCCTGGTTTCATCGATCCGCATTGCTCTATCGGGGCCATGGGGATCCCTTCCAGGCATTTGGACAACCAGGAGTCCACAGGGCTTTTTACTCCGGAGATGAATGTAAAATATGCCATGGATCCGGATGAGGTAAACGCACAGGAGTTCTATAAAAGCGGGATTACGGCAGTGGGGCTTGCGCCGGGAAACGGAAATATCATGGGTGGACAGATTGCTGTCGTGAAGACGGCGCCTCAGAAGATGTCGGAGCGCCTCGTAAAAGAGAAAGCAGCCCTGAAATGCAGCGTTACTTCCGCCGTGAAAAACACATATGGTTCCAAAAACCAGATGCCGAAAACGAGAATGGGTATTTTCTGGAGTTTCCAGGAAATGCTTCGAAAAGCACGAACTGTCAAAATAGAAGACAGAGAGGAACGACAGGAGATTGTGAGCGAAGTGTTTGACAAGATGACAATGCCGGTGTTCTGTGCAGCGGAAACCCCGGCGGAAATCCAGGGACTGCTTCATATGATGAAAGAGGAGAAGGTGCAGGCAAGCATCGTGGACGGATTTGGGTTTGGAGATGCCCTGGAAGAAATGAAGCGTCAAAAGACTGGTCTGATACTCGGAAATGTCAACTCCTGCTCACAGATTGCAAAATACGGCATTGATCTTGAAAAGATCAATGAGCTTGTGAAAAATGGAAACCGTGTTGCCTTTACGAACACATGCGGGGGATTCTCCGAGGGAAGAGAAGTCTTTTTGTGGTCTGCTATCGAAGTGTACCGGGCCGGAGTTGAGGCGGAAGAAGTGGTGAGAATGATGACGGAACATCCGGCGGAAATGTTGGGACTGGGGGATCGGATCGGAACGCTGAAAGAAGGGAAAGACGCGGACATCTCTATATTTACGGGACACCCGGTTACAACCTATGCAGCAAAAGTAAAACACAGTATCATCAACGGGGAGGTGCTTTATTGATGAGGCAGACAGTGATCAAAGGAGGAACGCTTTATACAATGAAAGATGGTCAGGATGTCTTTCAGGGAGAAATCCTGATAGAAGACGGAAAGATCAAAAAAGTGATGGAACGGATCCCGGAAGAAATGATTTCTGATGATGCCAGGATAATGGATGCATCCGGGCTTTGTGTCATGCCAGGGCTTATCGATGCGCATTCCCACATCGGAATGTTTGACTTTAATTCGGAGACTTCTGTGGATGAGGCAAATGAGACGACGGATCCGGTCACGCTGTCCATCGATGCGCGGTACGGGGTAAACCCAAAAGCACGTGAATTCAAAGTGGCTTATGAACATGGCATCACGACCATGCTTCTCACGCCGGGCAGCGGAAATGTGTTCTGCGGTCTTCCGTTTGCCATGAAAACATACGGGGATAATGCGTTTGATATGTCCATCAAAGCGCCGTGCGCGGTTAAGATTGCCCTTGGCGGGAACCCGAAAAATACATATGGAGACAGGGATCAGCTGCCAATGACGCGGATGGGAGTCGCAAAGGTACTTTGGGATACGTTCCGAAAAGCAAAAACGTATATGGAAGATCAGGAAAATGGGAAAAATCCGCCATATAATGCAGACATGGAGGCTCTGTGCCTTGCTCTGAAAGGAGAGATTCCGTGTAAAATCCACTGTACACAGTACGATATGCTTACAGCCATCGAGGTGGCGAAAGCATTCGGTGTTCGATTCTCGCTGGAACATGCCTGGGGCGCTACGGATTATATTGATGAGATTGTGGAGAGCGGCTGTGATGTCTGCTATGGACCGATTGCGACATATCGTTGTGTAGGCGAGCGAAGAAAGATTGATGTGGAGGCAGTGAAGATGCTGGATGACAGAGGAGTCAATGTGGCGATCATTACCGATTCGCCGATTCTCAGTGAAGAATCCCTCTATCATCATATAGGAGAGGCAGTCCGGGAAGGTGTTTCCCAGGAACGGGCAATGCGGATGGTAACAGTCAATCCGGCCAGGATCCTTGGGGTGGAAGATCGGATCGGAACGCTGGAAGAAGGAAAAGACGCAGATATCATTCTCGTAAAAGGGAAACTTGGACTCGATACAAATGCGAAAGTGCAATGTACGATGATCGATGGAAATATCGTGTACTGTTGTCTATAAATTCAGAACAAAAAAAGTGCCGGAAAAAAATGCGGGGATTACACAGAAAACAGAAGTATGGTACAATGTCTATAACAAAAAATGAGAAAGGAGACAAACCATATGGATGAACGGTTGACAAATTTACGTTCCTCAAAAAATCCGAAGGCCCGGATTAAGATCCTGAAAGGACATTTTGCTACGAGCAATTCCCACATCAACACGTATATTGATATGTCCACTGTGAAGACCAGACATCGAAATGGACGGGAGACGGCAAAAGTGCTGGCGGCGGAGTATACCCACACTTATATTGACACGATCGTATGTCTGGATGAAACGGAAGTGATCGGTACGTTCATGGCAGAGATCCTGGCAGATGAAACGGTCATGTCCATGAGCCATGGAAATAATATTTCTGTAGTAACACCGGAATTTGACAATCTTGGACAGATCATGTTCCGGGATAATAAGATCCGTATGATTGAGAACAATCAGGTGTTGGTTCTCGCGGCATCTATTACGACCGGAAAGACGATTCTGAAAGCTGCGGAATCTGTCCTGTACTATGGAGGAAAGGTGTGCGGTGTGGCAGGTATCTTCAGTGCTGTGACGAAGATTGCAGATATGGAAGTGAAGTCAATCTTTTCCAGCGCCGATCTTCCGGACTATAAGGCTTATACGCCGGAAGCCTGTCCGATGTGCAAGGCAGGAGAGAAAGTAGAAGCTCTTGTAAACAGCTACGGATATTCTAAACTTTAATATTTTGTCAATAAAAAGCTGCTGCATGATATTGCGGCAGTTTTTTTTGTTGACAAAAACAGAGTATGCACATACACACGCTTTTTATATTTTCGCGAAAAATAAGAAAATACAAATAATATGTAAAAAAACTTGAAAGGAGGAAGGTTTTTCGGTATAATACAAAACAGCGTAAAGCGCGTTTTGATTTGGAGAAGATGGAGCATAAGGGAGTAGTTGGCACGTTTGTGTGTCAAAGTCAACATATTGGAGCGATCCTGGCTTTGAATGAAACAACGAGACTTATCTGTATCAGAGATTGATATGGGTAAGGACTCGCTTTTTTATTGCAGAAATCGAAAGACGTCCCCTATCTTTTCCAGATCTGTCTGTACGAAAGGAAGAAAAAGAAACAAAGGAGGAAAAAAGATGGGTTTGATGGAACTGTTTTTCATTGCTGTCGGCCTTGCTATGGATGCATTTGCCGTATCCATCTGTAAAGGGTTGTCAGCAGGGCAGGCGAAACCAAAGTATGTATTATGTGTGGGGCTGTATTTCGGAGGATTTCAGGCTTTGATGCCGGCTATTGGATATTTTATCGGAAGCCATTTCCGCGGAGCAATAGAAAGTGTGGATCACTGGATTGCATTTATACTTCTGGCCGTTATTGGAGGAAATATGATCCGGGAATCGAGACAGGAAGAAGAATGCATGGATGCGAGATTTGATTTCCGTGAGATGACGGCTCTTGCGGTGGCAACGAGCATCGATGCGCTGGCTGTAGGGGTTACCTTCGCATTTCTGGATGTGCAAATTGGACCGGCCGTTCTTTTTATCGGATGCATTACGTTTGTGATCTCTGCCGTGGGACTTAAGATAGGGACAGTGTTTGGGACAAAATACAAGAATAAAGCGGAATGTTTTGGAGGAGTTGTCCTCATACTGATCGGACTTAAAATTTTATTGGAACACCTTGGTGTCTTCTAAAGCAAACGGACAAGATATACTGTTTTTGAAGAAGTAGCTGCTTTTTGGCAGAAATATGCCAGATGCGTTGTAAAAAAAGATAAAACGAAGTACAATAAGAGAAAATGCGAAAGCGAGGCGGTGTGCAGTCCGCCGGGGACGGAGGAGAGAAAATGAGAGAAAGTCAAAGACAGGTTGCAGAAAATGCCAGAATATTGAAGCTTGTATATGCCGGAGTGCTGACCGCTGTCGGAATCGTGCTTCCGCAGGCATTTCACATATTTGGACAAAGCGCCGGGGGGATGTTTCTCCCAATCCACTTGCCGATCTTGATGGCGGGTGTACTTTTGGGAGGCGGATATGGCCTTGGGGTTGGTATTCTTGTACCAATATTAAGCAGTGTACTGACCGGGATGCCGCCTGTTCCGAAAGTATATTTTATGTTGTTTGAGACGGCGATCTATGGCCTGACGGCAGGTGTGCTGGCAGAACGAAAGTATCCGGTCTATCTGAGGCTGATTCCGGCTATGGTAGCTGGCAGAGTTGCCTATGGCCTCTCGCTGATTGTTGGAGTTTATATTTTTAATCTTCATTTTCCATTTGCCAATGGAACAGCTTTTGTGAGCGGAATCGTGAGCGGTATCCCGGGGATCATCATCCAGCTGATCGTGATTCCGGTATTGTTCCGAGTTCTGAAAAAGGCCGGACTGACATTTGAAAATGAAACAGAGGTATGACAATGAATGAAAGACAGTATGAAAATCAGAAAATTCTTCTGATAGACGGGCACAGTATTCTGAATCGTGCCTTTTATGGAATCCCGGATCTGACCAATGCGGAGGGACTTCACACGAACGCGATATACGGATTTTTGAATATTCTTTTCAAAGTGCTGGAAGAAGAAAAACCAGAATATCTTACAGTGGCATTTGACGTCCATGCGCCGACCTTCCGTCATGAAATGTTTGAAGACTACAAAGGGACGAGAAAGCCGATGGCTGAAGAACTGCGCCAGCAGGTTCCGGTCATGAAGGAAGTCCTTCAGGCAATGGGCATCCGAATCGTAGAGCAGGCCGGGCTTGAAGCAGATGACCTGATCGGCACACTTTCGAAACGTGGCGAGGAGGAAGGCATGAATGTGGTCGTTTTGTCCGGAGACCGGGATCTTCTGCAGCTTGCCACAGAAAAAGTAAAGATTCGTATTCCAAAGACAAAGCAAGGCCGGACAGAGGTAGAGGACTATCTTGCAGCGGATGTCAAAGAGAAATACCAGGTAACGCCGCAGGAGTTTATTGATGTCAAAGCATTGATGGGAGACAGCTCGGACAATATTCCTGGGGTGCCAAGTATTGGCGAGAAAACGGCCACAAAGATCATTGTGGAATATGGATCCATTGAAAATGCGTATAGTCATGTGGAAGAACTCAAACCGCCGCGGGCCGCAAAGGCTTTGAAAGAACACTATGATATGGCTCAGATGAGCAAGGTACTTGCGACTATCAACGTGGATGCGGATTTCCCTTATGAGTTTTCAGAAGGAAAGATAGGAAATCTGTACACGCAAGAAGCCTACGAATATTTCCAGAGACTGCAGTTTAAAAATCTGCTTGGACGTTTTGATGTGGAGAGCCCGGCAAATCAGATTGAAGATCAGTTCCGGGAGATCACAAAAGAAGAGGAGGCAGAAGCAGTCTTTAAAAAGGCTGCAGATGCTCTTTGCGTGGGAATCGCATTTGAGAAAGACACAGAAAATGTTCTTCCGCTTTTCAAAGATCAGGCGGGGATTTCCGGAATCGGAGTTGCCTTTGGGGAAGACCACATCTACAACATTCGGACATCCGGCACAATGACAGAAACATATCTTCTGGAGAAAGTAATGGCTCTCACTGAATCCCGTACAGTTATTTCCATGTTTGATGTGAAAGCGGCCATGAAACAGATTCAGATCCGAAAGCCGGAAAACATGTTTGATGTCCATGTGGCAGCGTACCTGTTAAATCCTCTGAAAAGCGCCTATGAGACAGAGGACATTGCCCATGAATACCTGGATCTGAATATCGATGAGAAACTTCCGGCGGAGAAAAAGACATGTTATGAAGCATATACTATGTTCCGGGCGGAAAAAGTGCTAAGAGAAAAACTTCGGGAATATGAGATGGAGGCGTTGTTTGACGAGATCGAGATGCCGCTCGTATTTACCCTTTCAGACATGGAAAAAGCTGGTGTAAGGATTGCGGCAGATCAGCTGAAAATGTACGGTTCGGAACTGGGAGATAAAATAGAAGAGCTGGAAAAGGAAATATACGATCTGGCCCAAGAGACGTTTAACATCAATTCTCCGAAACAGCTTGGGGTTGTGCTTTTTGAGCATCTGGAGCTTCCGCACGGAAAAAAGACAAAGACCGGATATTCTACGGCAGCTGATATCTTGGAAAAACTGGCGCCTGATTACCCGATCGTATCGAAGATTCTGGAATACCGACAGCTTGCGAAACTGAAGTCCACTTATGCAGACGGACTTGCCAATTTTATATCGGACGACGGAAGGATCCACGGGACATTCAACCAAACAGTGACTGCCACAGGGCGGATCAGCAGTACAGAACCAAACCTTCAGAACATTCCGATCCGTATGGAACTTGGAAGATTGATCCGAAAAGTTTTTATACCGGAAGAAGGTTATGTATTTGTAGACGCTGATTATTCCCAGATCGAACTGCGTATTCTGGCACACTGCTCCGGGGATGAAGCGCTGATCCATGCATATCAGGAGGCACAGGATATCCACCGGATCACAGCGTCGCAAGTATTTCACACACCGTTTGAGGAAGTCACGGACTTACAGAGGAGAAATGCCAAAGCGGTAAATTTCGGAATTGTCTACGGAATCAGTTCTTTTGGACTGAGCCAGGATCTGAGTATTACGAGAAAAGAAGCCGGGGAATATATTGATCGGTACTTTGAGACTTATCCGGGTGTGAAAGCATACCTGGACGGAGAAGTTGCTTTTGGCAAGGAAAATGGCTATGTAAAAACAATGTTTGGAAGGCGCAGGCCGATACCGGAATTGTCTTCCAGCAATTTCATGCAGCGCAGCTTTGGAGAGAGGGTTGCTATGAATTCGCCTATCCAGGGGGCGGCAGCAGATATCATGAAGATTGCCATGATCCGGGTAGGACGGGCATTGCGCAGCCGTGGGCTGAAATCCAGGATTGTGATCCAGGTACACGATGAGCTTTTGATCGAGACGAAAAAGGAAGAAGTCGAGATCGTGAAGCAGATTTTAAAAGAGGAAATGGAACATGCAGCTGATCTGAGGGTACCGCTGATCGCGGACATGAGCCAGGGAAGCAGCTGGTATGAAGCGAAGTAAGGATGAAAATATCATGAGGATCATTGGTATTACCGGAGGGGTAGGTGCGGGGAAAAGCACCGTCCTCTCTTATATGGAAAAATACTGTGGGGCAGTGGTCTGCCAGGCAGACAAAACCGCCCATGAACTGGAAGAGCCGGGAGAAGAGTGTTACAGCCGGATTGTGGCACAGTTTGGAAATTCGATTCTTTCGGCGGACGGTACCATTGACCGGAAAAGACTGGGGAGCATTGTCTTTGGAGATAGAGTTAGTCTCGAAAAGTTAAATGCCATCGTCCACCCGGCAGTGAAGGATCGCATCCAAATGCGGATCCGGGAAGAAAAAGGAAAAGGGACAGAGCTTTTTGTGATAGAGGCCGCTCTCTTGATTGAAGATCACTACGATGAGATTTGTGATGAACTGTGGTATATTTATGCAGATGAAGATGTGCGAAGGAGAAGACTCAAAGAGACAAGAGGATACTCAGACGAACGGATAGACGGCATCTTAAAAAGTCAAAAATCTGAGGAAGAATTTCGGACACATTGCCATGTTACGGTGGACAACAGCGGGGATATGGAAGAGACTTGCATCCAGATCAAAAAAGCGTTACAATGGGAAGAAATGAAAAATAGCGGGAGAGACGAAACACGATGAGAATTTGCAGTATCGCAAGCGGAAGCAGCGGGAATTGTACATATATCGGAGGCGAACATACCAATTTTCTTGTGGACACAGGAATCAGTAAAAAAAGGATAGAAGAAGGTTTAAAAGAGCTGGATGTAAAAGGAGAAGAGCTGGACGGGATTTTTATTACCCACGAACATGTGGATCATATCCAGGGGCTTGGTGTTTTCAGCAGGAAATACGGGATCCCAATCTATGCCACGCCGGGAACCATTCGGGGAATACAAAATTACAGTGGACTAGGAAAAATGCCGGAAGGGCTTCTGAATGAAATCCGGGCAGATGAACCCTTTGCTATGAAGGATACGATGATTCGGCCGTTCCGCATTTCCCACGATGCAAATGAGCCGACGGGATTTAGGTTTGAGGAAAAAGGCAAAGCGGTAGCTGTTGCAACTGATCTTGGAATATACGATGAATATATCATTCGGAATCTCAGTAATTTGGATGCGGTGCTTTTGGAGGCAAACCATGACATCCATATGCTGGAAGTGGGTGGATATCCGTATTATCTGAAGCAGCGTGTGATGGGAAATAAAGGACATTTGTCAAATGAATTGTCAGGAAGACTGCTCTGTGCTATACTACATGATAATTTGAAACAAGTGATTCTTGGACATTTGAGTAAGGAAAACAACTACGAGGAATTGGCATACGAGACGGTTAAACTGGAAGTAACGCTTGGGGAAAATCCATATAAAGGGGAAGATATCCCTATCATGGTGGCGAGAAGAGATCGATTGTCCCAGGCTGTGTCTGTCTGATACTGCCGTCTCATATTTGAAAGAACAGAAAGAGGGGAAATGGAATGAGTAAAGTCGCAGTTTTGACGGACAGTAATAGCGGCATCACGCAGGAAGAAGCGGAAAAAATAGGGGTTGGCGTGCTTCCTATGCCGTTTTTCATCGATGAGGAAGAGTTTTTTGAAGGGGTAACTCTTTCGCGAGATACTTTCTACGAAAAGCAAAAAGGAGGAAGCGACATCAAGACATCTCAGCCAGCGCCAGGAAATGTGATGGCACTTTGGGACAAGTATCTGGAAGAATATGATGAGATCGTATACATCCCGATGTCCAGCGGTCTGAGCAGCTCCTGTGAGACCGCCATCTTGCTTTCGGAAGATTATGACGGCAAAGTGCAGGTTGTAAACAATCAGCGGATTTCTGTCACACAGAAACAGTCTGTAAAAGATGCGGTAGAGCTTGCAAAGAAAGGAAAAAGTGCAGCGCAGATTAAGGAAATCCTGGAACGCACCGGAAAAGAGTCCAGTATCTATATTACTGTGGATACATTGAAATACCTGAAAAAAGGAGGACGCATCACACCAGCCGCAGCAGCTGTTGGAACAGTGCTGAATTTAAAACCAGTCCTTCAGATCCAGGGAGAAAAACTGGATGCTTACGCCAAAGTGAGAGGGTGGAAACAGGCGAAAAAGACGATGCTGGATGCGATGGAAAGGGATATGCTGCATCGTTTCCATAATCAGAGAATCTATCTGCAGGTTGCATATACATGTACGAACGAAGAGGCACAACTCTGGAAAGAAGAGATTGAAGACCGTTTTCCGCAGTATGATGTAGATATGGATCCACTGGCACTCAGCATTGCCTGTCATACAGGTCCTGGCGCTATGGCTATTGCGTGCACAAGGGTGTTGGAAGAATAAGCATAAGCTGTGAAAGAATGAAAAAATCATTTTTTCACAGCTTGTTTTGTTATACGATCTCAAGTGGATGATTGTACTCATTGCAAAAGGGAGTCTTGAATTTGTTTGTGATGACAGACTCGTAGAGATTGGACGCGAATATGTCGAGATGCAGCATGCGCTGCCCGGCATCCGACAGTGTATCCATCTCCGTAAGTTTTGGGAGAAGCGGGATGGAGGAAGCGGTCTTAATTTGGGATAAAATCTCTTTATCCTTCTTCACAAATCCAAGCATTCTTGCGTAAGGAACAGGGTCGTTTTCTCCGAGAGTTTGCAGGTGGCTTTTTCTGATGCCGAGAAGAATGTGCAAAAGTGCCCGGCTGATGCGGGAATATGTGATTTCCTTTGTTTTTAAAAGATCACAAAACTGGTCAAAGTTTAAATAACTGTTTGCATGTTTCATGATCCGGTTTGCCAGTTCCTCCGACACGTCCGCGTAGCGGGTTAACGTACCCCTTGTCTCCCTCATGAGACAATATTTCAGAAGCAGGGAAAAGTCATTTGCATACACCGGATAGCGGGTAAGATGTGTCCTCTCCAGGAGCGAGATGCATTCTGCCGGTACATGATCCTCCAGGCGTGCCAGGATGGAAGAGAGCTTCGGCTCATCGTAAGGCTCCTCATCGTTCGTACGGAAAGAATTCCCGGAATAAAGAAGCAGCTTTCGGATCGCGGTAGCAGAACTTAAATTTCCCGGAGTTTCCAGATCTTCCGAGTGATACGAAGCGTCCTTTCTTTTGATCGTGTAAGCTTTCATAGAACTTTTCGACCGGATGATAGCCTTTAAGTATTCGATACCCAGCGTATTGTTGGGACTTGAAAGGATCGATGCTAGGGAAGGGTCTTCCAGGTAAGCATACAAAGCTTTTTCTCTGGCGGCTGGAAAAGAAAGTCCATTTCGCAGATGATCCTGAAGAGATTTTCTGTATTTTTCCGGTTCTTCTTCCAGGATATGGGCAATTTTCCAAAGGAGCGAAAGATCTCCGCATTCACTCCCGAAACAGATGGAGTCGATACATCCCAGACTGTCAAGGAGAGCGACGGCCCCACGGGCAAAATATTCTGCACTTCCTGTTGCAAAGCAGACAGGAAGTTCGAGAACGAGGGATACACCTGATTTTAACGCAACCTTGGCACGAAGGTGTTTTGGCATGATGGCCGGGGTTCCCCTTTGGACAAAATTGCCGCTCATCACTACTACAACTGCATCTGCTCCAGTCACTTCTTTTGCTTTCCTTATATGATATTCATGTCCATTGTGGAATGGATTGTACTCTGTGATCAAACCAACTAATTTCATAATGTTCTTGTATATCCTCCTCGAAATGATTATACTATAAAATGGTAGTATGGTCAAAGCAGAAAGGGGGATACAAAGAAAGATGGAATTGGAAAAAATTCTGAAAATGTTGGAAGAGAGAGAATTTAAAGAATTGAAAGAAGAGCTTTCCGGTATGTATCCCGTTGATATTGCAGCTCTTTTAGAAGAGGTGGATAAAAGGCAGATCGTGCTGATTTTCCGTCTGCTTGCAAAGGAAGAGGCTGCAGAGACATTTACTTATATGGACAGTGATACAAGAGAATTCCTGATCAATGCCCTTACCGATTCCGAACTTGAGGAAGTCATGGACGAGATGTATCTGGATGATACGGTGGATGTTCTGGAGGAACTTCCGGCAAATGTGGTGGACAGGCTTTTGATGGCGACTGATGAGGAGACAAGAGCTCAGATCAACACGCTTTTGCGCTACCCGGAAGACAGTGCCGGAAGTGTCATGAACGTGGACTATATCAGTTTCCGGAAAGAGATGACGGTGGAAGAAGCGATTTTGAAGATCCGGCAGGTCGGGATCAACCGCGAGACGATCTATACCTGTTATGTGACAGAGCAGCGAAAACTGATCGGATGGGTGGATATCAAAGATCTTCTTACGTCCAGCGAGAGCAAGCGCATTGAGGAAATCATGGATACGAATATCCTGTACGCACATACTCACGATGACCAGGAAGATGTGGCCACTATGATCAAAAAGTACGGACTCGTTGCCATTCCTATTGTGGACTACGAAATGTGTATTGTCGGGATCGTCACGGTAGACGACGCGATGCTTGTCCTGCAGGATGAGGCGACAGAAGACATCAGCATGATGGCCGGTGTCAGTCCCAACGACGAATCTTATTTCGGGACGTCCGTGTGGCAGCATGCAGCACACCGTATTCCATGGCTCTTGTTTCTGATGCTTTCGGCTACTGTGAGCGGAATGCTCCTGGCTTATTATGAGAAGTCCATGGCTGCCATGCCGATATTGATTACACTCATTCCGATGCTGATGGGGACAGGGGGAAACTGTGGTTCCCAGAGTTCCACACTGATGATCCGGGGGCTTGCGGTAGGAGAGATTCGTTTTAAGGATATTTTTAAAGTTATTTTTAAGGAGATCCGCATCGCTTTGATAGTAGGAGTTGTCCTGTCCGTCGCAAATGCGATCCGTATCTATGTCATGTATCACGATATAAAACTTGGCAGTGTCATCGGTATTACGATCATTGCTATTGTGTGTATGGCGAAAGTGGTTGGGTGTACATTGCCGCTGGTAGCGAAAAGACTGGGACTTGACCCTGCGCTGATGGCGACACCTCTGATCTCGACACTTCTGGATACGGGAACGATTCTTGTCTATTTTGCTATTGTGACTGTTATGTTCGATATTTGAAGAAGAGAAAAAGACCGAAAAAGGGAAATTGTATTGAAAAAGAGACAGATTATCTCTTGTATACAATTTCCCTTTACGTTATAATAATTATATCTGAGAATAAATGGAAAGGAGTCTATAAATCATGGGATTTATTGATGAAATCAAGAAGAAAGCAAAGGCTGATCTCAAGACGATCGTTCTTCCGGAGACAGAAGACATCAGAACGTATGAAGCAGCCGAGGCCATTCTGAAAGAAGGGACAGCAAAGCTGGTTCTGATCGGAAGTGAAGAAGAAGTTGCAAAAAATAAAGGAAGCTTTGATATCAGCGGCGCTCAGATCGTGGATCCGGCCAAAAGCGAAAAGACAGAAAGCTACATCGCTAAGCTGGTGGAACTGAGACAGAAAAAGGGAATGACAGAAGAACAGGCAAGAGAGCTGCTTTTGACAAATTATCCATATTATGGAGTCATGATGGTAAAAATGGGAGATGCAGACGGAATGGTTTCCGGGGCATGCCACTCTACTGCGGACACACTTCGTCCATGCCTTCAGATATTGAAGACAAAACCGGGCACAAAGCTTGTATCTGCATTTTTCATCATGGTTGTACCGGACTGTGATATGGGAGAGAATGGAACATTTGTATTTGGCGATTGCGGGCTGAATCAGAATCCGACGTCAGAAGAGCTTGCAGCGATCGCTGTCTCTTCAGCAGAAAGCTTCAAACAGCTTGTCGGAGCAGAGCCGAGAGTGGCAATGCTTTCTCATTCTTCTATGGGAAGTGCAAAGCATGATGATGTCACAAAAGTAGTAGAGGCAGTCAAGATCGCAAAAGAACAGGCTCCTGATCTGATGCTGGATGGAGAACTTCAGCTAGACGCAGCGATCGTTCCTTCCGTGGGAGCATCCAAAGCTCCGAACAGCCCGGTAGCAGGAAAGGCCAACGTGCTGATCTTCCCGGATCTGGATGCCGGAAATATCGGATATAAGCTCGTACAGCGTCTTGCAAAAGCAGAAGCGTACGGACCGATGACACAGGGTATCGCAGCGCCGGTCAATGACCTTTCCAGAGGATGCAGCGCAAAAGATATCGAAGGTGTTGTTGCTATCACAGCAGTACAGTGCCAGCAAAAATAAGAAAGGAAGAAAAAAGAAATGAAAATTTTAGTTATCAACTGTGGAAGTTCTTCATTAAAGTATCAGCTGATCGATATGGAGAATGAGAGTGTATTGGCAAAAGGCCTTTGCGAGAGAATCGGGATCGACGGATCAAAACTGACACACAAACCGACAGGAAAAGAATCTTATGCGGTAGAAAAAGACATGCCTGATCACAAAGTTGCAGTACAGCTTGTACTGGAGGCGCTGATGGATAAAGAACACGGAGTGATCGAAAATACAGAGGAGATCACAGCGATCGGACACCGTGTACTCCATGCAGGAACAATCTACAGCGATGCGACACTGATCACAGAAGATGTAAAGAAAGTTATCCGCGATTGTTTCGACCTTGGACCTCTTCACAATCCGGCAAACCTCATCGGTATCGAAGCGTGTGAAGCAGCAATGCCTGGAAAACCGAACGTAGCTGTATTCGACACAGCATTCGGTATGAAAATGCCGGAAAAGGCAGCTATGTATGCTATTCCGTATGAATATTATGAAAAATACAGCATCAGAAGATACGGCTTCCATGGAACAAGCCATATGTTCGTATCCGGCGAGACATTGAAATGTCTTGGAAAAGACGATGCGAAGGTAATTGTCTGCCATCTTGGAAACGGAGCCAGCATCTCTGCATCCATCGGAGGAAAATGTGTAGATACAAGTATGGGACTGACTCCTCTGGAAGGTCTTATCATGGGAACACGAAGCGGAGATATTGATCCGGCAGTGCTTCAGTTTATCTGCAATCATGAAAATATTGATATCAATGAGATGCTCAATATCCTCAACAAAAAATCTGGAGTTCTTGGAATGAGCGGTGTATCTTCAGACTTCCGTGATGTGAGAAAAGCGGCGGATGAAGGAAATGAACGTGCTATAACAGCTCTGGATGCTTACAGATACCGCGTGGTAAAATATATCGGATCCTACACTGCAGCCATGAATGGCGTGGATGCTATCACATTTACGGCAGGAGTCGGCGAAAACGATACAGCAATGAGAGAAGAAATCTGCGCATACCTCGGATATCTCGGAATTAAGATCGATCCAGAGAAGAACGCAGCAGCAAGAGGAGAAGCAGCAGAAATCTCTACTGCAGACTCAAAAGTGAAGGTTTATGTCATTCCGACAAATGAAGAGCTTGCTATCGCACGTGAAACAAAAGCATTAGTATAAAAAAACTGTTGACAAAATTTCTGCACATGGTATAATAGTCAAGGTATGAATAGGAGTGAAGAATCATGTTCATTGACCTATTAGACGTATTGTCTGAACAGCACAAACCGATTGATGTTTCTGTTCCTCTGGAACTTGATGAAATGAAGATTCCAGGTGGGCCGTATTTTCTGAAAGAGAAAAGTCCGGTTCATATCAAGGTGGAGCACGTCAAAGGAAAAGAGATTTCCGTGACAGGGGAGTGCAGCTTTATCGCTGTGATACCATGTGACAGATGTCTGGAACCGGTAGATGTACCTCTTGATATAAGATTCGAGAAACATGCCGTGACTGGCAAGGATCAGGCTGAACAGACGGAGGAGACAGAAGAATCAGACTATATTGACGGATATCATCTTGACGTCGACAAATTACTCTATAATGAGATTTTGATAGGATGGCCGGCAAAAGTCCTGTGTAAGGATGACTGCAAAGGGATTTGCAGTACTTGTGGTCAGAACCTAAACGAGGGAACCTGTGACTGTGAAGACACAAGTCTTGACCCGAGAATGTCAGTTATCCGCGATGTGTTTAAGAATTTTAAGGAGGTGTAACGATGTCAATTTGTCCAAAGAATAAAACTTCCAAAGCAAGACGCGACAAGAGAAGAGCAAACTGGAAAATGAGCGCTCCGAACCTTGTAAAATGCAGCAAATGCGGCGCTTTAATGATGCCTCACAGAGTTTGCAAAGCTTGCGGAAGCTACAATAAGAAAGAAATCATTACAGTTGAAGACTAATGAAAATGACGAAAAATGGGGATTTGCAGTGATGCAGATCCCTTTTTTTCGTACTAGCCTACCACATATTTACCACATTTTAAAAACAGGGTCAGATTTCCAGAAACGTGTTATAGTTGAGGGATTTGATGGTTCTTATGATAGTTTTGGAATAGATGAGATAGAAAGTGTTATTTATAGTCGTTACGATAATAGTGGGTCAACGAAAGTTTACTCTGGTAAAAACTATAAATATCTAGCGATTAATCAATCAGAAATATCTCTACAAGTCACAATATCCGCAAGTCATACCAGAAGAATGAAAATTAATTCCGTATAGTATTTAATTTTGAGATGAATAGAAAAGATATTACTATTGTCGAGTACCGGCACATTGTTTTGGGAAAACTAAGATCAAGCGGCTCTTGCCCCTTTATCCCATGTATGCTAAGATGAAAGAACAAGAGATATCTGATCTTACCGTACATAGGATCGGAAAAAAGAGACAGAAAAGAGGCGTGTAGCTATGTGGGACAAAGATAAAGCAATTTTGATAACAAACAATGACAGGGTTTATGAAAAATATAAAGACAGCATGAAAGTTTTTCTGTTGGATTCTTACGAAGAGGTGATGATCAAGGTGCGGGATTATGTATATGACAGACATCTGCTCCTGACACATCCGCAGGCATCCAGCTTAAAACCGAATCAGACCCCATATCGTTCCGTTGTGGTATATCCAAAGGGAGAAGAAGACAATATGAAAGATATTATGCTGATCGAGAAGTGTATCGAAACTTTCCGGCAGTGGCAGGAGATTGCACCGACGCCGGAAAAATATCAGGACAAGGTGGCAGAAGATTTCAAGACCATTGATCTGTCTGTAATTGATAATATCATTCCAAGGATATGTTAGAAAGCCGTGAGAAAATGTGAAAAGAGAAAAATATTTTAAAGGACTTACGAGAAGAGATTATATTGCAAGAACAAACGAGATCATCCATCAGGAAGGGATTGAGGCAGTTTCTATACGTAGGATTGCAAAAGAAATGGGGTGTTCATCGGCAAGTCTTTACCGGTATTTTGAAAATCGTGACGAGCTTCTTTACTATGCAGAGCTTGGGGAGATGAATGATTATATTAGAAGGCTGAATAGGGCTGAAAAAGGCTGGACTAATGTCTGGGATATTTAT
Organism: Sellimonas sp.; assembly: GCF_047234585.1. NCBI lineage: Bacteria > Bacillati > Bacillota > Clostridia > Lachnospirales > Lachnospiraceae > Sellimonas > Sellimonas sp. The sequence continues at coordinate 22,191 of NZ_JBKSWG010000025.1, forward strand.
GTTGGGGTGTGGTATTGTTACTCCATGGAGGCATTTCGAAAGCCGGAGGCATATAATCTTTTGTTTTTTACTTATGACAATAATAAGCTCAGAAATTCTATAAAAGAGTACTATGTTATGTTCCCTGAGACGATTGGTTCTTCCAATCGCATGTTTCATCGGATGCTTCAGACTTCCGATTTTATGGGGAGAGATTATGAGATGTGCCGGAACTGTATTAGAGCCGATGCGATAGATGAGGAAAAAGCAATTATTTTGAACAGAATGGTCTGTATGCTGTTTAAAGGCTATTTTAAGACCGTCTGTGATGAGAAACCTGATGATGACAGTATTAATTTGATGGTGCGCCAGTTTGTCCGAGATATCGAAGAGATTGTACGAATGCTGGCAAAAAATCTGAAGGGATATACAAAATATCAGATGGAATAAGGATGGATATAAAGGCTTCGGGAGCAGGAAACTGCGCCTGAAGCCTTTATAGATATTATCTATAAAATGGCTCTATTGAAAAGTGCAATAAAAAAAGACAGAAAAAATGTGAAAAATAGACAAAAATAAAAAAGATTCAGGAAAAACTTGATAAAAAACAAACAAAAATATATAATGCATATATAGAAATCATAAATAGAGGTAACAGATAAATCTTTATTTTTTTGATTGAAAGTTATCGCGATTACAAAAAGAAGGAGGGATTTTCTATGAAATTGGAATTAGGCAAGATTAAGATCAATGACATCCAATTCGCAGAGAAAACGTACGTGAAAGACCATGTCCTTTACGTGAACAAAGAGGAAGTAGAAGCACTTGTCCTTGAAGACGACAAATTGTTGGGCTGCAGCCTTGACATCGCACGTCCGGGCGACAAGACACGTATCACACCGGTTAAGGACGTGATTGAGCCTCGCGTAAAAGTAAAAGGCGGAGAAATTTTCCCTGGCATGATCGGAAAAGTAACGCCGCCGGCAGGCGAAGGACGTACTCACGCGCTGGATGGATGCTGCGTTGTGACAGTCGGCCGCATTGTTGGATTCCAGGAAGGTGTCATCGATATGAGCGGACCTGCAGCAGATTACTGCCCGTTCTCAAAGACAGTGAACCTGTGTGTTGTGATTGAGCCGAAAGAAGGACTTGAGACACATGTCTATGAGAAAGCAGGACGTATGGCAGGATTAAAAGTCGCTGCATATCTGGGAGAAGCAGGAAGAGATATCGAACCGGATACACTGGAAACATTTGAGACAAAGCCAATTTTTGAGCAGGCTCAGATGTACCCGGATCTTCCGAAAGTAGGATATGTACATATGCTTCAATCACAGGGACTCCTCCATGATACATATTATTATGGAGTGGATGCAAAACAGTTTGTTCCGACTTTTATGTATCCGACAGAAATCATGGACGGCGCCATTGTATCCGGAAACTGTGTGGCACCTTGTGATAAGGTTACGACATACCATCATTTCCACAATCCGGTTATCGAAGACTGCTACAAACATCATGGAAAAGATATCAATTTCATGGGCGTGATCCTGACAAACGAAAACGTTTTCCTTGCAGATAAAGAGAGACATTCCGATATGGTTGCAAAACTGGCCGAATGGATGGGACTGGATGGAGTGCTCATCACAGAAGAAGGTTACGGAAACCCGGATACAGACCTTATGATGAACTGCCGGAAGGTAGAGCAAAAAGGCGTTAAGGTCGTTCTGATCACAGATGAGTTCCCAGGAAAAGACGGAAAGTCACAGTCACTGGCCGATACATGTGACGAAGCTACGGCACTTGCTTCCTGCGGACAGGGAAATGCAACACTTCATTTCCCGGCTATGGATAAAGTGATTGGTACAATGGACTACATTGAAAGCCAGATTGGCGGATGGGCAGGCTGTGTCAACGAAGATGGATCATTCGAAGCAGAGCTTCAGATTATCATTGCCTCTACCATCGCAAATGGATTTAACTGCCTTGCAGCGAAGGGATATTGATTTAGTTTCAGAGAGGAGGAACCAATATGGCAAAATATAAAATTGTTCATTATATCAATCAGTTCTTTGCCGGAATCGGCGGAGAAGAAAAAGCGGATTACAAACCAGAAGTAAGAGAGGAAGCATTAGGACCAGGCACAGCACTTGTCGATGCTCTTGGAGAAGATTTTGAACTGGCAGCTACAATTATCTGCGGCGACAACTATTTCGGAGAAAATCTGGATGAAGCGACAGATACAATTATCGAAATGGTCAAAAAATACGAACCAGATGTATTTGTAGCTGGACCTGCATTTAACGCAGGACGTTATGGTGTTGCCTGTGGTACGATCTGTAAGGCTGTGGAAGAAAGACTGGGAATCCCGGTTGTGACAGCAGCTTACGAGGAAAACCCGGGCGTTGACATGTTCCGCAAAGACGTAATCATCGTGAAAACAGGAGATTCTGCAGCTACGATGAGAAAGGTACTGCCGTACATGGTAAACATTATCAAGAAGATGGCAGCAGGCGAAGAGATCCTTGGACCTGAGGAAGAAAACTATCACGAGAGAGGTATCCGTGTCAACTACTTTGCAAAAGAGAGAGGATCCGAACGTGCGATCCAGATGCTTGTAAAGAAGATGAAAGGAGAACCGTTCGAGACAGATCTTCCGATGCCGAAGTTTGACAGAGTACCGCCGGCACCGGCAATCAAAGATATCAAACACGCAAAGATTGCTGTCGTAACATCAGGTGGAGTTGTTCCGGTAGGAAATCCGGATCATATTGAATCTTCCAATGCAACGAAGTTTGGCATTTACTCCATCGAAGATATGGATGAGATGACACCAGACAAATTCACAACGATCCATGGTGGATATGACCGCCAGTTTGTTATGGAAAATCCGAACCTTGTCGTTCCGCTTGACGTTTTGAGAGAAATGGAAAAAGACGGAGAATTCGGCGAACTTGTCAACTTCTTCTGTACGACGACAGGTACAGGAACAGCCACAGGATCTGCGGCTAAATTTGGAGATGAGATCGGAAAGATCCTCACAGAGAAAGAACATGTTGACGGTGTTATCCTCGTCAGCACATGAGGTACCTGTACTCGTTGCGGTGCAACGATGGTTAAAGGAATCGAAAAATATGGGGTTCCTGTAGTACATATGGCAACAGTCGTTCCGATTTCCCTTACGATTGGTGCAAACCGAATCATCCCAGGTGTTGGTATCCCGTATCCTCTTGGCGATCCTACTCAGGGCGAAGTGGATTCCAAGAAGATCCGTAAGAGAATGGTACGCCGTGCTCTGAAAGCACTCCAGACAGAAGTAGACGGACAGACGGTATTTGAAAAAGACAACTTCTAAAGAGAAGTCGCGAGTAAAAAGTAATTTGCGGGTACGGTGCATTTCGTACTGTGCCCGCTTTTCCATTATTATATGAAGGATAGGAGGGGACTCTATGGGCAAAGAAAACGGAGCGGTCAGCTGGAAAAGAGTTTTGATTCTGGCTGGAGCGGTCATCGCATTTACGATCGGGTCAGGATTTGCAACCGGACAGGAAATCATTCAGTATTTCACAGCGTATGGTTGGCAGTCGCTTCTGGTAATCCTTGTTTTTGCAGTTGCGTTTTTGTACTATAATTTCAATTTTGCAAAAGCAGGAGCAGAGGAAAAATTCGAACACGGCAATGATGTGTATAGATATTATTGTGGAAAATATATAGGAACATTTTACGATTACTATTCCACCATTTTCTGCTACATGTCATTCTGGGTTATGATCGGGGGAGCTGCATCCACATTGAATCAGGAATACGGACTTCCGACATGGGCAGGAGCGGTTATTCTTACAGTTCTGACAGTTATCACAGTAGTGGGAGGATTAAATTCCCTTGTTGATGCAATTGGTGTAGTAGGTCCAATCATTGTTGTCCTTTGTATCTTCATTGGCCTTGTGACCTGCATTCGTGACGGGGCCGATATCGGAGCTGGTCTGGAAGTCATCCGGACAGGAGCATATGCAGGAGCGGCAGAAGGCGAAACGATCAAAAATGCCGGAGCAAACTGGCTGATTTCCGGTCTGTCCTACGCAGGATTTGTCCTTCTGTGGTTTGCAAGTTTTACAGCGGCTCTTGGATCTAAAAATAAAAAGAAGGATCTCAATTATGGTATCATAGGTGGTACATTGGCGGTATGTATTGCAATAGCTTTGATTTCTTTCGGACAGATTGCGAATATCAATACACCTCTGGAGGATGGAAGCGCATATGTGTGGAATGCTGATATCCCGAACCTGATTCTTGCCATGAAGATTTGGAAACCTTTCTCTGCAATCTTTGCGATTGTAGTATTTGCCGGAATCTATACAACGGCAGTTCCGCTGCTTTATAACCCGGCATCCCGATTTGCAAAAGAAGGAACGCCAAAGTTTAAGATTTTGACGGTCGTCCTTGCAGTGATCGGTCTTATCGTCGGATTATTCCTCCCGTTCAGAACACTCGTAAATGTGATCTACGTTTTGAATGGCTATGTGGGAGCGATTCTGATCATCTTCATGATAAAGAAAAATATATCAGATTTTCTTGCTAAGAAGAAAAAGGCATAACAAAGCATAATATATGAAAAGAAAGACAGCAATCAGATACGGTTGCTGTTTTTTTTGAAGACTGAAAAGATTGCGGAATCAGCAAGTTTGAGACGTCATTGTCGGTATATAGATAAAAGCTGGAAAAAATATAGAAAAAAACAGGTGCCTTTTTTTGAAAATGATGTTATGATTCTCTTGGGGAAGACACAAAAGAAATGGAGTGAGATGTGTTTATGAATTACAACACGATTGTTGAAGAAATCTTGGACATTGGCGAAGAAATGTTAAAGAGCGGCGCCGAGAATTTTCGGATTGAAGAGGCACTTTACCGAATGCTCAAAAGTTACGGATTTACAAGATACGATGCTTTTGTCATACCGAGCAATATCCAGGTTACTGCAAAGACGCCGGACGGAGAATTTATCACACAGATCCGGCATATCGAGACGTCGGAAAATGATTTTGACCGCTTAGATTATCTGAATAATTTATCAAGGTATGTCTGTGCTAACACACCGGATGAAGATACACTCAGGGAAAAATACATGGAAGTCATGCATCGAAAGCCGCAGCATCCTGCAGCAAGATATTTTGCCGGTATCATGGGAGGGGCAGGATTTGCTGTCTTTTTTGGATCAAATTTCGAAGATGCGATTGTGGCGGTTATCGTCTCTTTGATGATTGTCATTGTGGGGAAATGGCTAAGCAAAAGGGAAGGAAATTTGATGATCTACAATCTGATTCTTGCGTTTTTGTCGGAAGTCATCATCATTTGGGCTGTGAAATGTGGAATTGGTCTGCATCCGGATCGAATCATGATAGGGATTGTGATGCTTCTGATCAGTGGTCTTGGAACGACAAACGGAATCAGGGAACTGATTCAGAGAGATTTTATATCCGGTTCCATCAATATTATGAATTCTTTCTTGGGAGCGGCAGGGATTGCGCTTGGCATTGCGCTTGCCATGATGATTTTTGACAGAACGCCTATGGAAGCGTTTATGCTGGCTCCGGGGATTCCTTTGCAGTTAATTTCCTGTACCATTGCATGTACCGGTTTTGCCATGTGGTTCCAGGTGCGGGGAAGACAGGTCTTTTATTCCAGCGTTGGGGCTTTTATTACATGGGGGATCTATGCACTTGTGTATGAGATTCGGCCGAGCAATTTCCTGGCTACGCTGATAGCGGCAGTTTTTGTTGGATTTTATGCATACATCATGGCACGTATCAATAAGGCACCGTCCACAATTTTCCTGACAGCGTCGGTGTTTCCGCTCATACCGGGGCCGAATCTTTACTATCTTTTATACGGCTGCGTAAGCAACGATATGGATTTGGCAGTAAGTGAAGGAATCCTTTTGTTTACGACCTGCCTTGCAATTGCGTTTGGCTTCAATATTGTGGATGTCGTGTCCAGAAGTATTACGAATGCGCTGAGAAAAAGAAATCAGAATCATGTCGGAGGAGACTTCTGATAAAGACATCTCGCAGAAAAAAAGAAAAACATTGATTTTTACAGCAATGTCTAGTAGAATTGTTTTTAGAATGCTAGGAGGTAGAAGCATGGCAGAATTTACGAAGGTGGCACTGGACGCCATGGGAGGAGATAACGCTCCTGTAGAGATTGTCAAAGGTGCTGTGGACGCAGTGAACAAGCGTAAGGATATCAGAGTGGCTCTTGTGGGAAAAGAGGAAATCATAAAGAAAGAGCTTCAGCAATATACTTACGACAAAGAGCAGATTGAGATTGTCAATGCTGATGAGGTAATCGAAACCGCAGAGCCGCCGGTCAACGCGATCCGGAAGAAAAAAAATTCATCTATCGTTGTAGCTATGGGAATGGTTAAGCGCGGCGAGGCGGATGCCTTCGTGTCGGCGGGAAGTTCAGGTGCTGTTCTCGTAGGAGGTCAGGTTCTGATCGGCAGGATCAAAGGTGTGGAGCGTCCGCCGCTGGCCCCGCTTTTACCGACGAAAAAAGGATTCTCTTTGTTGATCGACTGTGGGGCAAATGTTGATGCCCGGCCATCCCACCTGGTGCAGTTCGCAAAGATGGGATCGATCTACATGGAACATGTAATGGGAATCAAAAATCCGAAAGTTGCGATCGTAAATATCGGAGCGGAAGAGGAAAAGGGAAATGCACTGGTAAAAGAAACGTTTCCGCTTTTGAAAGAGTGCAAGGATATCAATTTTACAGGAAGCATCGAGGCAAGAAATATACCATATGGAGATGCGGATGTCATTGTATGTGAAGCGTTTGCCGGAAATATCATACTGAAGCTGTTTGAAGGCGTAGGCGGAGTGCTGATGGAGAAGATCAAAGAAGGATTGATGCAGGATTTGCGGACAAAGATAGGCGCCCTTTTGATCAAGCCGGCTCTCAAAAAGACAATGAAGGGATTTGATGCAAGCGAGTATGGCGGAGCCCCTCTTCTTGGTTTGAATGGGCTTGTTGTGAAGACGCATGGAAGTTCCAAGGCAAAGGAAGTTTGCAATTCCATCATTCAGTGCGTAACTTTTAAAGAACAGAGAATCAATGAAAAAATCAAAGAATGCATTCAAAAAGAGGAAGAATAAAACAGTTAAGGAAGGTATGTGACTATGGAATTTGAAAAATTGCAGGGAATTATTGCAGATGTATTAAACGTGGATACAGCAGATATCACGATGGACACGACATTTGTAGATGATCTGGGAGCAGATTCTTTGGACATTTTCCAGATTATCATGGGAATTGAAGAAGAATTTGACATTGAGATCGATAACGAAGATGCAGAAAAGATCGCTACTGTCGGAGATGCGGTAGAGCAGATCAGAACTGCGACAAATAATTAAGAAAATAGATACGGAAAAGCCCGTCAGGGCTTTTTCGTGTTAATGGGGGATTTATGAGAAAATTGAAAGATCTGGAAAAGAGAATAGGATACCAGTTCAAGGACAAATCACTCCTGGAACATGCGGTGCGGCACAGCTCCTATGTCAATGAAAAGCATATGAAAAAATACGAATGTAACGAGCGGCTGGAATTTCTCGGCGACGCAGTGCTGGAACTTGTATCCAGTGAATATCTGTTTTTTACATACCGGACGATGCCGGAAGGAGAACTCACGAAAAAGCGTGCCAGTATGGTATGTGAGCCGTCTCTTGCTTTTTGTGCCAGAGATATTGAGCTTGGGGAATATCTCCGGCTTGGAAAAGGGGAAGAGGCTACCGGGGGAAGAAAGCGGGATTCCGTGACATCTGACGCGATGGAAGCCCTGATCGGGGCAATCTATCTGGATGGTGGTTTTGCTAGTGCGAAAGAGTTTATACACCGTTTTATCCTAAACGATCTGGAGGACAAGCAGCTCTTTTTTGATAGCAAGACTATCTTACAGGAAATGGTGCAGGCTTCCTCCGATGCAGGGGTTGTCTACGAGCTTTTGCAGGAAGAAGGTCCCGACCACAACAAGACATTCCGAACTGGAGTAAGAATAGGCGGGGAAATTTTTGGAATGGGAGAGGGACGGACAAAGAAGGCTTCCGAGCAGCAGGCGGCATATCAGGCGATCCTGAAATTACAAGGAAAATAGCAGGTGGTATATGTATCTAAAAAGTATTGAAGTGCAGGGATTTAAATCATTTGCAAACAAAATCTTATTTCAGTTTCATAATGGGATTACCGGAATTGTAGGGCCAAACGGAAGCGGGAAGAGTAATGTAGCAGATGCGGTAAGATGGGTGCTCGGAGAACAGCGGGCAAAGCAGCTGCGAGGCGGCAATATGCAGGATGTCATTTTTTCCGGGACAGAAAACCGAAAGCCCTTAAGCTACGCGTCAGTTGCCATTACACTTGACAATTCTGACCATCAGCTGCCGGTGGATTTTTCGGAGGTAACGGTCACAAGAAAGATCTATCGTTCCGGCGAGTCGGAGTATCTTCTCAATGGAAGTGCATGCCGTCTGAAAGATATCAACGAACTTTTTTACGATACCGGTATTGGAAAAGAGGGGTATTCGATCATCGGACAGGGACAGATAGATAAGATTCTGAGCGGAAAGCCAGAGGAAAGAAGAGAGCTCTTCGATGAGGCTGCGGGGATCGTCAAGTTCAAACGGAGGAAAAATGCATCTCTGAAAAAGCTGGACGAAGAACAGCAGAATCTTGTTCGCGTGACGGACATCCTTTCTGAGCTGGAAAAACAGTACGGCCCGTTAAAAAAGCAGTCGGAGACGGCAAGAGAATACCTGAGGCTGCGGGAAGAACTGAAAAAGCAGGATATTAATGTATTTTTGATGGAGACAGAAAAGATACAAAAGGAATCCCAAAGGGTACAGGAGGATTTGAAAGGGGCTGAAGAAGAGCTTTCCGGTGCAAAGAAACAGTACGAGGACATGAAAGAGGAATATGCGGAAGTGGAGACTCGTTCTGACGCCATCGAGGCGGAGACTGAGAAAACAAGAAGACAGCTCAATGAGACTGTGCTTTTGAAACAGCAGTTGGAGAACAGTATCGCGCTTCTTAAGGAACAGATTCGAAGTATCCGTTCAAGCGACGAGCACTATGTCCAGAGAAGAAAAACCGTGTCCGAGGAACTGGAAAATCGTAAGGGTGAACTGCGGAATCTGGAAGAGGAAAAAGAAAATCTTCATTTGGAAGTAAAGCGCAGGGAAAAAATGGAAAATGCTGAGAAAGAAAAGCTCAGAGCACTTCAGGAAGAGATGGCCCGAATCAGTTTTTCCATTGAAGAAAAGAAAGAGGAGATCATAAAACTCCTGTCTGGCCGGGCGTCCACAAAAGCGCAGATCCAGCATTTTGACACCCTACAGGAGCAGATCCGGGTACAGAAGGCTGAGCTTGCAAAAGAGCTGCTTGGGATCTCACAGAAGGTGGAAGTGTACCGGGCAGAGTATGAGAAATACAAAGCAGAGCTTCAGGAAGCATCGGAAAAGATTCGCGGATATCAGGAAACCATCAGCGGATATGAAGCAGAGATTGTAAGACTTCAGACAGAGATCACACAGGGAAACGAAAAACTTCAGATTGGACAGGCCGCATATCACAGGGAGGAGTCCAGGCTGGAATCTCTGAAAAATATTACCGAGCGCTATGACGGATATGGAAACAGTATCCGAAGAGTGATGGAACAGAAAAAGAGGGAGGCCGGGATCCTTGGTGTCGTGGCGGATATCATTTCTGTTGATGCAAAATATGAGATTGCGGTGGAGACAGCGCTTGGCGGAAGTATACAGAATATCGTGACAGTGGATGAAGAGACTGCTAAGCGGATGATCGGCTATCTGAAAAAAAATAAGTTCGGACGGGCGACATTTCTGCCACTGACAAGCGTAAAATCGAGCCCGTTTTCCAGGCCGGAGGTGCTGGAGGAAGAAGGGGTTATCGGTCTTGCCCACACTCTTGTGAAAACGGAAAAGAAGTTTGAAGAGCTGGCAGGGAACTTGCTTGGTCGCACAGTTGTAGTGGACAATATTGATACGGGAATTCGGCTGGCAAGGAAATACCGACAGTCCATAAGAATGGTCACACCGGAAGGGGAGCTTTTGAATCCCGGAGGATCCATGACAGGAGGTGCATTTAAGAATGCCGGAAACCTCCTTGGAAGACGCAGAGAAATAGAAGAGCTTGAAAAGACAGTTCAGCTTCTCAAAAAAGACATGGATGAGATGGAAACCACCGTTGAGGAAGCCAAAAAGAAGAGAGCGGCATTCTATGGGAAGATGGATGATTTAAAAGCTGAGCTCCAAGAAGTTTTCGTCATCCAGAACACAGCAAAAATGAACCTGAATCAGGTGCAGGAACATCAGCGCGGGATCGTAGAAAAGAAGGCAGCACTGATCAGAGAAAACGAAGAGCTGGATGCAAAGATCCGGGAAATGAAAGAAAACCGGGAATCCATAGAGATTGAACTGGGGACGTCAGAAGAGCTTGAGAGAAAACTTGGAGACCGTGCAGAAGAAGAACAGATCCTCTTAGAGCAGAAAAAGAAAGAAGAGGAGAAACTGCATCAGATGGCCGAAGAGGCACATCTTGCATTTGCCGAGCTCGGACAAAAAGAAGTATTCCTTCAGGAAAATGAAGAACGTATCAAAAGAGAGTGTTCAAAACTCATGGAAGAAATGGATGAGCTGGACAGAAGCCGCGGAAGTACGAAAGATACCATTGAGGAGAAAGAAAGACAGATCGTACAGACGGAACAGAAGATCAGAGATGCCGGGGAACTTATAGATGAAATCCAGCAGCTTACGCAAACCTATCAGAAGGAGAGGGAAGAGCTGGCGGTCAAACTCAGGACATTTTTGAAAAAACGTGACGACATGTCGGTTCATATTTCGGATCTTGACAAAGAATGTTTCCGGCTGTCTGGAAAAAAAGAAACTCTTGAAGAAACGATGGAAAAGCATCAGAATTATATGTGGGAGGAATATGAAATTACCTACAATCATGCTCTTTCCTACCGGGATGAGAGTTTAACAGATCTGGCTTCCATGAAAAGAGAAGCCCAGAGGATCAAAGGAAAAATCAAAGGGCTTGGAAATGTCAATGTCAATGCCATTGAAGATTTCCGGAATCTGGAAGATCGGTACGAATTTCTGAAAGGCCAGTATGAGGATCTCGTGGAGGCAGAGGCTACTTTAAAACAGATTATCCAGGAGCTGGATGCCGCCATGAGAAAGCAGTTCGAAGAACAGTTTGCTCGTATCTGCAAAGAGTTCGATTCTGTGTTCCGGCAGCTTTTTGGCGGCGGAAAAGGGACACTGGAACTTTTGGAGGAGGAAGATATCCTGGAAGCTGGAATTAGGATCATCGCTCAGCCTCCGGGCAAAAAACTTCAGAATATGATGCAGCTTTCAGGAGGCGAGAAAGCGCTGACCGCCATCGCATTGCTTTTTGCAATACAAAATCTGAAACCGTCTCCATTCTGCCTTCTGGATGAGATCGAAGCAGCACTTGATGATTCCAACGTGACGAGATTTGCCCAGTATCTGCATAAGCTTACGAAAAACACGCAGTTTATTGTCATTACTCACCGTAGAGGGACGATGACAGCGGCAGATCGGCTATATGGGATCACAATGCAGGAAAAAGGGGTTTCGACGCTGGTGTCCGTGGATCTTTTGGAGCATCAGCTTGATAAATAATGATCTCTCGGAATCCTGAGTGATCACAGCCAGCAGGTGCTGGCGTTGAAC
>NZ_JBKSWG010000026.1:0-31610 GCF_047234585.1 Sellimonas sp.
AAAGGAATCCAAACCCCTTATAAATCAAGGGATGAAGATTCCGAGAGATTATTATCTTTCGAGGGAGGGATCATATGTTTCGTTTATGGGGCAAGACATGGAAGAGCAACCGTCTGCTCTCGGATACCGTCATCTGCGATGACTCTGAGGACACGCGTACTCATAAGGTTCTGCGGGCTTTGGAACAGATCTGCTATGAATTCGACTTGAGCAAGCCGATCTGGCTTGACTCTTCCATCGAAGAGTTCCGCCGCCACGCAAAAGTCCGCTTCTATCAGGACAGCTTCATCGACAGCATCGATTTTGATTATCTCGAAATCGAAGTGATCGAAGAAGACTGATCACTTTTTCATCCTTGGCTCAAAGATCAGAGAAGCCGCATATCCAAAGACGAGGGCAGCGGAGATACCTACAGCGCTTGACGTAAATCCTCCCTCGAAGATTCCGATGAATCCATGGGTCTGCACGGCTTCTCTGACTCCTTTAAAAAGTGTATTTCCAAATCCGAGCAGCGGCACGCTGGCGCCTGCACCTGCAAATTTGACAAATGGTTCGTACAACCCCAAAAATCCAAGCGCTGTCCCGGAGCATACAAGAAGCACCATGATCCGGCCCGGCATCAGTTTTGTTCTGTCCATGAGTATCTGTACGAGGGCGCAGATCAGCCCTCCTACCCAGAAAGCATTGATATAATCCATGATCTCCTCCTTATCCGTTTACATGTTCCAGCACGATCCCATGAGCGATTCCCGGCACACTCTCTCCTTCATTGAAGCTGACCGTGGACATCAGCGCCCCCGTTGGAACAAAAAGTACTTTCTTCCACTCTCCTTTTTCGATCTTTGGGAGAACGTAAGATGCAAGTGTTATAGCCGCACAACCGCAGCCGCTTCCCCCGGCATGAGTGTCCTGCGTTTTCTGGTCAAAAATCTTCATCCCGCAGTCCATGTGTTTCTTCGAGATATCTTTTCCTTTTCTCCGAACAAGATCGAACAAAATACTCTGTCCAATATACCCCAGATCTCCGGTAACGATCTGATCGTACTCTTCCACATCTCTTCCAAAATCTTCCAGATTCTGCGTGATGGTATCACAAGCGGCCGGGGCCATACATGCCCCCATATTCTGGGAATCTTTCAGTCCAAAATCCACAATTTTCCCAACAGTCACACCTGTTACTCTGACATGGCTTTTCTGCGTACTCACAACGAAGGCGCCGCTGCCTGTCACTGTCCACTGGGCCGAGAGCGGCCTTTGAGTTGCATATCCAAGCGGGAAGCGAAATTCTTTTTCCGCACTTCCGAAATGGCTGGATGTGACTGCCAGTACATGATCTCCGTATCCTGCCGCCACACTCATAGCGCTCAGGGCGATCGCTTCCCCGGACGTGGAACACGCTCCAAAAAGCCCAAACATCGGTATTTTCAGGGCTTCGATCCCCATTGACGTGGCCACTCCCTGGCGTAGAAGGTCTCCGCCAAATAGAAACCGGATATCCTGGGGCAAAAGTCCCGCCTTCTCCACAGCTTTTAAGCACGCCCTTTTTTGCATCTCACTTTCTGCTTCTTCCCATGACTGTTTCCCAAAGAGATTATCCTTCCCCTTTCCAAGCTCATCAAAACAATTTCCCAGAGGTCCTTCTCCCTCCTTCTTCCCTGCGATGGACGCTGCGCTCAAAATATAGGGCGATACCGCAAAACAAAGGCTCTGCTTTCCTTTCATCATTCCGTTTTTCAATCTGATCCCCGCCTTTCTCCGATCTTTTTGTCGTCTTTTCCTACCATGCGATGCCTGCCAGCCTGCACAGGTAATATAAGAATCCAAAAACCCAGCTTGCTGTGATTCCGTACAGGATAACGGGACCGGCAATGGTAAAGATCTTACATCCGATTCCAAATACCTGCCCTTCCTTCTTGTACTCAATAGCAGGCGCCGCCACAGAGTTTGCAAATCCGGTAATCGGAACGAGTGCGCCTGCACCGCCCCATTTGGCTATTTTCGTATAGAGTCCAAATCCTGTCAGGATCACGCTCAAAAGCACAAGCAGCATGGACGTGTAGCTGCCGCTAAGTTCCTGATCCATTCCTGTGCTCTTCAAATAATTTTGTATTGCTTGCCCTATTACGCAGATAGTTCCTCCTGTGAGAAATGCATGCAGCATATTTTTATACAAGTTGTGTACCGGCGTCTTCTGTTTGACGTAGTCCTCATACGCCTTCTGTTTCTGTGCCTGCTTTGTATTCTGTGCTTTCTTCAAAATCCTTTCCTCCTTTTTCTGTCTGTCATCTATTTTCCCCATCCGTTCAGGAAAAATACAAATGCTCCTGCCCCTTTTCCAAGCGCCATACCGATAATGATCCAAGGGATCGCTCGAAACAGCTTGATCCTGCGGATAAAAATCGGAAAAATATTCAGGATTTCAGCCAGAGCCATCGCCCAGCATCCTACGAATATGCCGGAGAACAGGCCGAACAAAGGAAGGAGAACCTCTCCGTGGGGAATGGGGATCTGGAAGATATACATGATATTTGCAATGATCCCCCCAAGCGCAATGGAATCTTCATATAAGAGAATATTTTTTCCTGTGTGGGTTCGATCCGCAAAAACGGAAATAACGCCAAGTCCGATGATAAAGGAAAACAGTCCTCCTGCAATTGCGGCCCCGGCGCTAACCCCTATGACTGCCAGTATGATCTGGTGTATCCACATCGATTTCCTGCTCCTTTCTGGAATATTCATCGATGAGCGTAACCTGTATCTCATCTTCGTACGTACGCATCTCTACTTCCATCGGCGTAGGATCTACAGAAAACCGTTTTCTTCCAAAATGGTTGAAGAAAATCAGAATCCCTACGCTCATACCGATACAGTACGTCACTTCCAGAATGGTAAAACCGTCTGACGTCTTTCCTGTTACAAGCACATATATTTGTTTGAATAGTTCCGAGGCTCCCACATCGTTGTTAAATGACATGATGGAATATGCTGCACCGATAAAAGTGATCAAAAGAACCATCGAACTTTTCAATATATAATAGGCTTTCCCGTGTTTCTTTTGTTCCTCCCGTGTGACGATCATATCCGTCTCTCCCAGATTTTCTACTGTCAGGTTTGGATAGATCTCATGTATCACAGATATGATTTTCAAGACAGAGATAACAGCTCTTTGCCTTCCTCCTTCCGGCATCTTCAGAATACAGATGGATTTCAGCCGGTTTACGATATTTTGGTCCGCACATTCCATGGAGACGATATCTCCCATCAGTACTTCATTTTTTGTGACTTCTTTGTTTTTATCCCCTTTGATGTAAAGCGTCTGTGATGAGGCCGCCATCTGTATCCCCCCTTTGCATGTCCATGATCTTTACGAGTGTCCCGTCTTTTTTGTCTGTCTGCGTTTCTGTCTTTGCAGTCAGGACGTAAATGATCCCAACCGTTACCGCCAAAAGTACGACACAGATAAGGCATATCCGTATCTTTCTTTTTTCCTGTTCCATCTTTCCCACCTTCGCTTTCTTTCAAAGGTAGTATGCCGGATCAGGGAAAAATTATACCTCGGATATGCCTTCCTTTTCTTTTGCCTCATTTCTCATACGGTTCAGTATCTTTTTTTCCAGGCGGGAAACCTGGACCTGAGAGATCCCCAGAAGTTTTCCAGTCTGAGACTGAGTCCGATTTTCGAAGTACCTGAGGTAGATCAGGCGCCTTTCCTCCTTTCCCAATGTTTCCAGAAGCGACTGCAAAAACATACGGTCAATGATTTCTTCCGTTCTCTCCTTTTCTTCGAGCCTGTCCATCAGCTCTACCTCACTCCCGTCACTTTGATGGATAGGCCTGTACAGTGACTCCACCTCCGTGGCTGCCTCCATAGCCTGCACAAGTTCCTCTTTCTCCACCCCGAGAATGTCTGAAAGTTCCTCTACGGTAGGTTCCCTTTCCATTTTCCTCGTAAACTGTTCTTTTTCCTTCCCCGCTTTCGCGGCCAATTCTTTCAGAGAACGGCTTACCTTCAGCATACCGTCATCTCTTAAGAATCTCCTGATCTCCCCGGAGATCATGGGAACCGCATAGGTCGAGAATCTTACATCGTAGGAAAAATCAAATTTATCAATAGCTTTCAAAAGTCCGATGACACCAATCTGAAACAAATCTTCCGCCTCGGTTCCCCGGCCATAAAACCGCTTTACCACACACCAGACAAGCCCTGTATTTTCCGTCACAAGTGTCTCCTTTGCCGTTTCATCCCCGTTTTGTGAACGTAAGATCAATTCGGCTGTATGGTCCATCCTGCCCTTCCTTTACCTATGATTTTTTTCATTTTTACCGTAGTTCCCTGGCCTGGAGCAGATTCCACTTCCAGTCCATCCATAAAAGCTTCCATGAATGCAAATCCCATGCCGGAGCGTTCCAGTTCCGGTTTCGTCGTAAACATGGGCTGCATGGCCTTTTCAATATCTTCGATTCCCCGCCCATTGTCTTTTACCGCAATTTCCAGCGTCTTCCCTTCCGCACAGCAGAGGATCGATATCTTATGCACTTCATTTTCGTATCCGTGTATGATGGCGTTTGTGACCGCTTCTGACACTGCAGTCTTCACGTCCGCCACTTCCTCTATGGTCGGATTCAGCTGCGTAAGAAAAGCCGCCACTGCAACTCTTGCAAATCCTTCATTTTCCGAGCAGCTGTCAAATATGATCTCCATTTCATTCGTATTCCTGTTCATTTCGTCTCCTCCTCATAAATTCGTACAATTTTTGTCACTCCCGACATTTTCAGTATTTTTTTCATGCGTTCATTCAGATGGGCAGCCCAGACTTCTCCCCCGGTAAGATGCAGTTTACGGTATCGTCCCATAATGACTCCGATCCCCGAGCTGTCCATGAAGTTTGTCTCCCCGAAATCAAAGATTACATATTTAATATGATTTCTGTCAATCTGCCTGTCCGTCTCCCTGCGTATTTCCTCCGTTGTATGATGATCCAGTTCCTTGGGAAGATAAATCGTCAGACAGTTTTCTTCCACCTGATACTCCATTGTCATTTCCCCCTTATTAAACATTTCATTTTACTTTACAGAAAAGTCCAAAGACTTTTCCACAGAATAACAAAAGGATACGGTATTTTTCCGTATCCTCTTTCGTATCTTTCTATTCGGTTGTGTCTTGTTCCTGACTTGATGAATCTTCTGCGCCTTGTCCATTCTGATCTGCCGCCGCATTCTGATTCGCCGCATTTTGATCTGCCGCTGCATTTAGTGCTTCCAGCTTGGACTGCGCCTCTTCTGCCATCTCTGTTCCTGAGAACTGTTCCGTCACTTTCTGATAATAGGTTTTTGCATTATTTGTATCTCCAGTAGCCTCGTAGGCCTGCGCCAGCACGTACATGGCATTTCCGTCGTCATATTCTTCATCCATCTTTACGACCATCGCAAGGGCTTCCACCGCTGTATCGTAGTTCTTCACATCAAAGCTTGCGATCCCTCGGTTATACTGTCTTCTGCAGACGCTCGGGAAAATGCTATCCGCCAACTTGTCATACTGTGCTTTTCCATCCTCACCAAGGGAATCCTTGTTGATGGAAAGAAGCGTCGACGCCAGATTCTGGTTGCTCTCTGTTCCTGCCGCATATTTTGTCGTAACATCCAGCAAAGCTTCGTAACTCGACTGCGTGGATTTGGCTGTCTCCTTCGCCGTCTGTGCTTCATCGCTCTTTGTCCGGTATCCTTCCAGCTCCTTTTTTAAAGCGCTGATCTCGGATTTCTGTGTCGCGATCTGATCGCTTGCCTCCACGATACTTTCATTTGCCTGCTGAGACTTGGACTGGTTGACTGCCGGCATGATCAAAAACCACATGACAGCCGCCCCTACGAGAATACCGATGGCGATATTCACGATGGTAAACATCGGGGAATTTTCCCGCACTCCCTGAGCCGGCTGAATGATGGTCTCATTGCCAAGTTTATAGCTGACTGCCGGCTGCTCCTTTCCTTCCTTGATGCTGACCGCTTTTTTCTTTTGTACACGGTTCAGCTCGTGGAGATAAGAAAGAGTGATCGGATCCGTCGTATCCAGTCTGTGAGCCTTTCTCAGCACCTGACGCGCCTTCCCGTACTGCTCCGTATGCAGGTAAAGCAGGCCAAGGAGCTGATACGCTTTCAGGAATGACGGATGCTCCGTTACCACTTTCTTCAGCTGGATGATCGCCAGATCTTCCCCTCCCTGGCTGCAGTACTGAAGACACTGGTTATATTTTTTTACTACCTGATTGATGACTTCCAGTTCGCTTTTGGACGACTGCACTTTCTGTATATAATACTCTGCAATATTTCCCGATGCCTGGAAATTTCTGCTGATGATCCACTGCACAAGCGCTTCCGCCACCTCTCCTCTTCCGTACAGCAAAAGACCCAGAAGATTTCTTGCAGTGATATTGGACTGGCTGTACTGAAGACTTCTCCGAAGGGATGCAATAGCTCCCGTCATATCCTGGATCTGCGCTCTTTTCAGCCCGTCATTGTACCAATAGTTTGACTGATACTCTAATTTTTTCTTGATATCCATGAAATCCTCCCCTGATTTCCTGCTACTTGGATTTTTCCACCACTTCTTTTAGTATCTCCGACATATCTGTCAGGTCTTCCTGGTAAACTGCTTTTTCGATATCTTCCACTTCCAGACTCGGCTGGAATTTTTTCAGCTCTTCTTCAAAATTCAGCATATTCAGACCTCCTTAACAACGCTTCGATTTCTCCTGCGAGATACAGGGAACCGAAACAGTAAACCATATCGTCTTCCCGTTTCTCCTGCATGGCCCGCTGCCACGCTTTCTCTGATGTATCTTCTGTAAACACAGGCTTGTCTGTGTATTTTTCAAAATCTTCTTTCAGTTCTTCTTTCGGCACCCGCCTGGCACTTTCCACTTCTGTGACGATGATCAGATCTGCCGGTATCTCCCTGCATATGTACGAGATCATCTCGTCGTAATGTTTTTCTTTCAGCGCTGAAAAAAGAAGGATGATCCGCCCTCTTTTTTCCATCCCGTCGATCCTTGCACGGACACTCTCCGCCAACGCTTTGACGGCCGGCATATTGTGCGCACCGTCCAGTATCACGCCTTCTTTTACTTCTTCCATCCTGGCAGGCCACCTCATATGACGAAGTGCCTGGCTCCACGATGCATGATGCCCTTTCAGGAGAAGACTCATCCCTTCAAGAGCCAGCACTACGTTGGCGGGCTGATAAGTTCCTGCCATAGGGATTTCCCATTCAGCAGTATCATCATACCGGTTTACCGTGGAAAAAGCAATATTTTTGCCCGTGATTTTCCGGATTTCGTACGCATTTTCCGTGATTTCTCTACAATACACGCCGGCATTTTCCGCCGCTTTTTTCAGGACTTTCGCAGCGTCTGGATTCGATCCGTCCATGACAAGCGGAACACCGCTTTTGATGATCCCTGCCTTCTCCGCCGCAATGGCTTCCACGGTATCCCCGAGGATATCCATGTGATCCATTCCGATGGACGTGATAACTGTAAGAACCGGCTTTTCAATGCTGTTTGTGGCGTCAAGCCGCCCTCCAAGACCGGTCTCAAGAATGATGTACTCCATATCTTCCGTGGCGAAAGCCTTCATCGCCATCCCGAAAAGGAATTCAAAATAAGTCGGATGCCCAAGGCCATCCGCTTCCATCTCAAGCGCAATGTTCTGAACTTCCCGGAATATGTCCGTAAACCTCTCCTCTGTGATGAATCTGCCGTTCATACTGATCCGCTCACAGATGGAGATCAGATGCGGCGAAATAAACATTCCTGTCCTCTTTCCCTCGCACAAAAGAATCGCCTGCATGCAGGCACAAACCGATCCTTTTCCGTTTGTACCTGCCACATGGATGACTTTCCGTCCCTTTTGCGGACTTCCAAGCCTCCTTAAAAATTCCTTTGTGTGTTCCAGAGTATGTTTCTTCGTAAACATCTGCAGACTGTCAATATATTCCACCGCTTCCTGAAAATTCATCTTCTGATCCCCTATTCTTCCTTTTTCTCATCCGTGCCTTCAAATTCTTCCACCCAGTTCTTTCCTGGCTGATCCTGCTCTTCTTCCGGCGCAAGCGTCAAGTTTCCGCCCTGGTAAACATATTTCTTCGACGTGTGGAATACCGTGCTGCTGGATCCCATCTGAACAACTTTTATGATGTCCCCTTCTTCCAGTTTGCAATCCTTAAGCTGCACCCGAGTATTATTCAGGAACTTTGACTCCTGCTGCTCGTCATTGACAAAAATCTTGCTTTGTTTTGTAAAGTTTTCTCCGTACAAACTGTAGCTGTCCTCTTCTCCAAGCTGCGGAACGATATCAGTCAGTATGACGTCTTTGACCCCCATCCTCATATGTCCTTCCGTGATCGGAAGGTCGCCGTTATACACGTACTTTTCTCCGTACAGGATATCATACTGGAGCAGTTCCAGATCTTTCAGATAGTCCTTTGTCTGTCTTCTTGTCTGGTGATAGTTAAACACTGTACCTGAGTGGATTTCCAGTCTCTCAAACACGTCCGACATGATCTGATAGGACGGAATATTCCGATCTTCCTTTTCCAGGCCAATATTGTCCCAGATCACATAGTTTGTATTGTACAGATATCGGTTTTTCAGATCCTTTGCCTCAAGTCCCATAGTCGGAAGATGATCCCCGTAAAATACGATGACGGAAGGTTCATTTCTCGCCTCTACAGCTTCCACAAGATGCTGTGCAAACTGATCCATCTCGTAAATCATGTTCACATAATACTCCCAGGCATTCTGGCGCTCTTCATCTTCCATTCCCGTCACTTTGATCTTCGGGTTTTCAAGGACTTTCTCCGTCGGGTAATCTCCGTGTCCCTGTACACTGACTGTGAAGATGAAATCCTGACGTTCATCTGTATCCATGGCATCCATGATATGTTCCACAAGGATATCATCCTTTGCCCAGTTGTTTGGGGTAAGCTGGAGGATGTTCATAAATTCTTTGCTTGTAAAGCTGTCGAATCCCATATTGTTAAACACTCTTGCACGGCTGTAGAAATTACCGCCATTGTTGTGAAGGGCGTGCGTACCGTACCCGAGTTCTCCCAGGGCTGTCGCAGCGCTTTCGCACACTTCCGTTTTCAGCTTTGTTTTAAACGGATATTCTCCCGGGCCAAAATATCTCATATTCATCCCTGTGAGAACCTCAAACTCTGTGTTGGCCGTCCCGGCGCCAACGGAAGGTACTTTGAAATAACCGGTAGAATAGTTTTGAAACATCTTTCTCAGATTCGGGATCGGATCTTCGGAAAGCTGATAGTACTCTACCTCTGTCGGGTCAAAAAAGGATTCCAGCTGAACGAAAATAATATTCGGAAGCTTCTCACTGTCCGTTTTTGTCTCGGTAAGCTTCCCGTCTTTATTGATGTTGTCCATCGTCTCCTGACTGTAGCCGTTTGGCTCGTCGATCCCGGTATTGAAAAGACTGGCCGAGAAACAATACGGAAGTCCGTAGTCTTCATATGCAAACGCAATGTTTCCAAAATAGGTGGATACGACTCTTTTATCTACCGCCTGATCAGATACAAACATGTAGACAACGCACCAGAACCCAATGCCAAGAAGCGCTAACCACCGGTGCATCTTTCCTGTATACTGTCCCCCTCTTCGCCACATGGCGATAACCCATATGATGACAGCCACCGTTCCCACTCCCAGAAGGATCAGCTCATACACTGCAAAGTAATTTGTGAAAAGGGACAGCCCTTCTGTCAATGCTTTCAGATCCTGCGCATTAAACGGCGTCACACGTTTCAGGAGCATGGCTCCGTTGATCACTCCAAGCGCAATCCACAGGACGCTGATGAGGATCCTTGTAAACACCCTTCGCCGGAATAGATATACGACGGAAAATGTGACAAAGATCATAAAGGAATTGTAAAAAAATACAAGGGGCGTCTCTGTCATATACTCCCATGCCTCAAAGAAGGAATGTCTGGAGATCACTTCGATGACAAAGTTGATAACCATAGCCCAGAGGGCATGGAAGATAAGGGAGAACCGGTTCATGAACCGGTATACCGGCGCCATTTTTCTTGCGAACGCGCTGTTTCTCCTCTCTTCCAGTATTCGCTCTCTTCGTTCTTTTTTTCTCTGATGCTTTTCTTTGATATCTGCTTTGCTCATGTGGCGCAGCTCTTTCAATTTTCCTTTGATATCAGGTTTTGTAAAGTGGATTTTTTTCATGATTACCTCTCGTCTGCTACTTCATAAACGATGCAAGACGTTCCTTAACCTGTTCCATCATCTGTGTATATTTTTCCAGTTTTGCACGCTCTTCCTGGACCTTTGCCTCCGGCGCTTTGCTCATGAATTTCTCGTTGTTCAGCATTCCGTTTACGCGGGCCAGCTCTTTTTTGAGCTTTTCTTCTTCTTTCAGAAGACGTTCCTTCTCCTGTTCAAAGTCGATCAGGTCTTCCAGCGGCATGTACACAGCTCCGTCCGGAACCACAATGGAAACTGCATCTTCAGAGACTCCCTCTTTTGTTTCCTGGATCAGAACCTCACTTGCATTCATCAATGGTTTTACTGATTCTTTTAAAGTTTCAAATCCCTCACAAAGTTCCTTATCTTCAGAGACGATGAAGACTTTCGCCTTCCGTCCGTTTGGCACATTCATTTCCGCGCGCGCATTTCTCACTCCGCGCACGATTTCCTTCAGATGTTCCACGATATTTTCTTCCGCCGGGAATGCCCATTCTTCTGTGTATACCGGCCATGAGGACATCATCAAGGATTCCTCTTCCGGTACGAGCGCACTGTAAATCTCTTCCGTCACAAACGGCATGTACGGGTGGAGAAGTTTCAGAGCATTTCCAAGTACGGTCTTTAATGTCCAAAGTGCGGCATTGGCTGCCTTATAATTCTCATCTGCATGGTAGATGCGGTATTTTGCCATCTCAATATACCAGTCACAGAATTCATCCCAGATAAAATCATATACTTTCTGTACCGCAATTCCCAGTTCAAATTTATCCATGTTCTCTGTCACGTCTTTTGCAAGCGTATTTACCTTTGAGAGGATCCACTTGTCTGACGGCGACAGATCCGTATCGTCCGGCCGGCTGATGACTTTGTCTTCCATATTCATAAGGATAAAGCGAGATGCATTCCATACTTTGTTGGCAAAATTTCTGTTTGCCTCCACCTTTTCTCTGTAGAAACGCATATCGTTTCCTGGAGCATTTCCTGTCACTACCGTAAGTCTCAGGGCGTCGGCTCCGTACTGGTCGATGATCTCCAGCGGATCGATCCCGTTTCCAAGCGACTTACTCATCTTTCTTCCCTGGTCATCCCTGATCAGCCCATGGAAAAATACCGTGTGGAACGGACATTTTCCAGTGTGTTCAAACCCGGAAAATACCATTCGGATTACCCAGAAGAAGATGATATCATACCCTGTGACAAGTACGTCCGTCGGATAGAAATAATCCAGTTCTTCTGTCTGCTTTGGCCATCCAAGTGTGGAGAACGGCCACAGGGCGGAAGAAAACCACGTATCCAGTGTATCTTCATCCTGTGTAAAGTGTGTGCATCCGCATTTCGGACATACTTCCGGAGCACCTTTTGATACGATCATCTCTCCACATTCATCACAGTAGTAAGCCGGAATCCGATGTCCCCACCAGATCTGTCTGGAAATACACCAGTCTCTGATATTGTTCAGCCACTGCATATACACTTTGTTCATCCGTTCCGGAATCAGTTTTAATTCTCCTGTTTCCAGCGCTTTGATGGCTGGCTTTGCAAGCTCTTCCATCCGTACGAACCACTGCTGTTTGATGAGCGGCTCTACTGTCTGTTTGCATCGTTCATGCACACCTACATTATGTGCATATTCTTCTACTTTTACAAGATAACCCTGGTCTTTCAGATCCTGAACGATCGCTTCTCTTGCTTCGTAGCGATCCATTCCCGCATATTTGCCTCCGTTCTCATTGATGGTGGCGTCATCGTTCATGATATTGATTTCTTCCAGGTTGTGGCGTTTTCCGATTTCAAAGTCGTTCGGATCGTGTGCCGGCGTCACTTTCATGGCTCCGGTTCCAAATTCTTTGTCTACATAGGAATCGGCAATGATCGGGATCTCCTTGTTTACAAGCGGAAGGATCGCCATTTTTCCGATGATGTCCGTGTAGCGCTCATCATCCGGATTGACTACGATAGCCGTATCTCCAAGCATGGTCTCCGGACGTGTCGTTGCGATCACAAGGCTTCTGTCTGTGCCTGCGATCGGATAACGGATATGCCAGAAATGTCCTGCCTGTTCCTCATGCTCTACTTCCGCATCGGAAAGAGAAGTCTGACATACCGGGCACCAGTTGATGATTCTTGATCCCTTGTAGATATATCCCTTTTCATAAAGTCTGATAAAAACTTCTTCTACCGCCTCGCTGCATCCTTCGTCCATGGTAAACCGTTCCCTGTCCCAGTCACAGGAAACGCCAAGTTTCTTAAGCTGTGACTCGATAGTTCCGGCATATTCTTCTTTCCATTCCCATGTACGTTTTAAGAATCCTTCTCTTCCGAGATCTCTTTTGTCGATCCCTTCTTTTTTCAGCTGATCAGTCACTTTTACTTCCGTGGAGATGGCCGCGTGATCCGTACCCGGGATCCACAGTGCATTGTATCCCTGCATCCGTTTGTAACGGATCAGGATATCCTGCAGCGTATTGTCAAGCGCATGTCCCATGTGAAGTTTTCCTGTGATGTTCGGCGGAGGCATTACCGTTGTAAACGGTTTTCTGCTCCTGTCTACTTCTGCGTGAAAATACTTGTTTTCACACCACTTTTCATAAAGCTTTGGTTCAATCTCTTTTGGATTGTACGTTTTTTCTAACTGCCTGCTCATGCTTTCCTCCTCATACTCATTACAAAGCTGGCCCTTTTCGCGCTCCCTCCCGGGAAGTATTTTATTCCGGAGGCAAAGTCCAGAGAACTTTCCTGTAGAATAAAAAACACCCTTTACATATTGTAAAGGGCGTATAACCGCGGTACCACCTTTTTTATACGGGTATGTGTATCCCATATATCTCATCTGTTCTGTAACGGAAACTACCCCGGGATATCTTACTTGGTCTGTTCGGATATCCGGCTCCAAAGCTACCTTCCACAACTCCTTCTTGCAATTACCTTTCAGCCTGCGGGCAATTTTCTCTGTCAAGGACAGGTGTGTACTCCTCTTCTTCAACACCTTTAAATATGAAACTACGTTTAATCATAGACACGAAAAAGTCGTTTGTCAAGGCGTTCATGGAATTTTCATGGATTCTTAAGGTTCTCTTTGGAAACTCAGATATTCCTGTGCTTCCCGGGCGGTCATGAACAGATAATCCGCCCCTGCCGTTCTGAGTTCTTCCAGACTTCCAAACCCGTAGAGGACACCTGCGGATGCAAGACCAAAAGCCTTCGCTCCCTGTATATCGTGTCTTCGGTCTCCTACCATGACAACAGACGGATCCCCTTCTTTCAGGCCGCATGTATCAAGGGCGTATGCGATAACGTCCTCTTTTGTCAGACGTTTCCCGTCCATATCACTTCCGCACACAGCGTCAAAATACTCCAGGATACCGGCGTCTTCTGCGATGATCCTTGCATACTTTTCCGGCTTTGACGTGGCCATAACCACCCGTTTTCCCGCTTTTTTCAACCCTTTTAAAAGATCCGTAACCCCGTCATACAAACGGTACTCATATACCCCTTTTAACCCGAAGTTTTCTCTGTAAAAGGCAACCGCTTTTGCAGCATCTTCTTCCGTAAGGCCTGTGTATTCCTGGAAAGAGTGGATCAGCGGCGGGCCGATAAATGGAAGCATTTCTTCCCTTGTGGCGGAGATGCCGAATTTTTCCAGTGCATAGGCCACAGAATGCAGGATTCCCTGTTCCGAGTCGATGAGCGTTCCGTCAAGATCGAGAAAGATCGTCTCGTACGGGATCCTTCGCACGGAATAGATCAGATGAGGCATATCGATCCCCATGTAATGGCGCACCGACTCCCCGCATTTTTTCATGCCGTTTCTTCTGGCCGTCTTCTGAGAAGGGAGATTTGTATCCCGGATGATGGAGTACACTTCCGGGAGATTCAGCACCTCAAAGGCGTATTTTTTTACAGCGCCTGCCGCCTCTATTGCGTACCCTTGATGCCAGCAGTCCTTCCGAAGATGATAGCCGATCTCTTCTTTTTTCTCTGCTTCCCCTTTTCCGATATCCTGCATTGTGATCCCGCAGTCCCCGATGAGCTGTCCGTCCTCCTTTCGGATCACGGCCCACAGGCCGAATCCGTCTTTTTCGTAGCGCGCCATCTGCCGGCGGCACCAGTCGGCTGATTCCTCCATGGAAAATCCATGTTCATATGCATACATGACTTCCGGATCCCCCAAAAAACCGTGGAGAGCCGGAATATCCTCCTCCGTCATTTCCCGGAGAATAAGCCGTTTGGTCTCCAGTATGATTTTCCCCTTCATCTATCGTTTCCTTTCCTTGCGTTTCAGTTCCTTTAGCATTTCTTTGTCTTCTTTGCTTACCCGAAATGATTCCCGGCACTTTTGGATCGCCTTATTGTGGGTCCATGGATCCAGAGCACCTTCTTTTAAAAGTGCAAGCGTCTTCTCCGGATATTTCACATAACAGACCGACAGAGCCCATGCCACTCCCATTTTTACATAGTAGGCGTCAAGGCTGATCCGCCTGTATATTTCAAGTACCCGGTCAATGTATTCGTCATTCAGGAAAAAGTCCATAAGGGCGACAGCTGCAAAACGCACCTCCATCTCGCGACTGCTCCTGCTCCATGCATCGACATACGAAAACCAATATTCAGGATCTGTTGTCATAAACCGGTGCGTGGATACGCCGCTGTCACAGTCTGCCCAGGATACGATTCCCGGGATCCATGTGTCAAGAAGGTGCCTGCGCCTGTCTGTATCCGCTTTCCCATATCCGATGGCCATACCGTACACCATGTGTTCTTCCTGAAAATCCGGTGTCCGGCCGTTCTCCATTTCCCAGATCCATCCTTCTTTTGTCTCTTCGGCAGTATCTTTAGCAGCTTTTTTTGCGATTTCCCGCAATTTGGGAACCCGCACGCCAAGTGTCGGCATCCCGGGTGCGTTTAAGATCCTGTCATTGAATTCCTTGTAGGCCGGATCGGAAACGTCTCTCAGCATGTCCAGCATTTCTTCCGTTTTTATCATGATTCCTCCCTGAATTTGGCAAACAGGATATCGTGGTTGATCCTCTTATAAAAGAGCTGCTTGATCTCCTCATAACTTTCTGTCTTCTGCGCCATCAGCCACATCAGTTTTGTGATGGTGGCTTCCAGCGTCATATCATATGCTTCCAGAAGGTCAAAGTCCTGTTTCACTTTCTTTCCCACTTCATAGACCGTCATATTGCTTCCCTCACTCACAACCTGTGTCGTCATTACAATAAGCTTTCCTTCTTTTAACCATTTCGGCATCCCTTCATAGACTTCCGCCGTGATAGCTTCCGGCAGCCCTCCTACACCAAAACTTTCGATAACCACACAGTCGTAGTCTTCCAGAAGCCTTGTCAGAACCCCCGGTTTCATCCCTGGTACAAGTTTCAGCACATATACGCTGTCCTTCATATCCATGTAGAATCTTACATCCCCCTGATGGCACACCGGAGGAAGGTAGCGGATCAGCTGTCCGTCCTGAATGACCGCCGGATAAGGGAAATTGATGCTGGAAAATGCATTGTAGCTTTTTGCTCTTTCTTTTTTCGCCCTTGTGCCGAGGATTACCTTCCCATCGAACACGATACTTACGTCCTCTGAATCCGGATCCGCCGCGTAGATAAAGCTGTCAAGAAGATTTGTCTTCGCATCAGTAACATCCATATTGATCGGCTTCTGTGCTCCTGTAATGACAACAGGCTTCGGAGAGTTCTGGATCATATAGGAAAGAGCCGCCGCAGTGTAAGCCAGCGTGTCCGTCCCATGACAGATGACAAATCCGTCGTATTTCTCATAGTGATCTCTGACTGCCTGAGCCATCATCTGCCAGTGTGCCGGCGAAACATTCGTGCTGTCGATATTGCACACCTGCATCGTCTCCACCTCACAGACTTCCTTTACCCTCGGAATATATGCCAGGATATCTTCCGGTGTCAGCCCCGGCGCCAATCCGTTTTCTGTCTGTTTTGATGCAATCGTACCCCCGGTTCCGATCATCAGTATTTTTTTCATCTTGGTTCTCCTCTCAATTACTTACATGTATGGCTGAATAGTAACAAAAATCGACGCGAAAATCAACCAGCCTCCCTGATTTTTGAGACTGGATTTTGTGATAGGATTTTTGCGCCATGTGTGGTAAAATATCTCTGCGAAAAACATTTTTTTCGTGTATCACACACAAAGGAGTTTTTTATGCGTCAGAAAATAGATCTTTTAAACGGGCCTGTTTTTTCGTCCCTTACGAAACTGGCTCTTCCCATCATGGCTACATCCCTTGTCCAGATGGCATACAATCTAACCGATATGATATGGATCGGGCGGATCAGCAGTGATGCGGTCGCCTCGGTAGGAGCTGCAGGAATGTACATGTGGTTTGCAAACGGCATCGCCTCCCTTGCCAAGATGGGAGGTCAAGTCAAGGTCGGGCACGCCCTCGGAGCCAGGGAAGATGAAGAAGCTGTCTCTTACGCCCGCAATGCAATCCAGCTTGCACTGTTTTTCGGGCTTTTATATGGATTTTTAAGCATTGTATTCCAGGTTCCACTTATCGGATTTTTCCGTCTGAACTCCCCTGCCGTCATAAAAGATGCCCAGGTTTATCTGGCCGTGACATGCGGACTTGTCGTCTTTTCTTTCCTCAACCAGGTGTTGACCGGGATTCTTACGGCCATGGGGAACAGCAGGACGTCCCTCCTTGCGACAGCCACCGGCCTGATCATTAACATCGTACTGGACCCTGTTTTGATCTTTGGCGTCGGTCCGTTCCCGCATCTCGGCGTACTGGGAGCGGCCATCGCCACTGTATTTGCCCAGGCAGTAGTCACATGCATGTTCATCCTTGCGGTTAAAAATGAGCCGGAGATCTTTCTCCGCCTCCATCTCCTGACTCGCCCGTCTCTTTCGGCAATTCAGGAAATCATCCGCATCGGTCTTCCTTCGTCCCTGCAGAACATGCTCTTTACTGCGATCTCCATGATCATCGCCCGGATGGTTGCGGGATTCGGAGATGCCGCTGTGGCTGTTCAAAAAGTCGGATCCCAGATTGAGTCCATCTCCTGGATGACTTCCGACGGATTTGCCGCTGCGGTCAATTCCTTCATCGCCCAGAATTTTGGCGCCGGCAATCTGTCCCGCGCAAGAAAAGGCTATCAGAAATCCATGGTGGTCGTCCTTTTGTGGGGAGCCTTCTGCACGTTTGTGCTGATCGTCTTCCCGGAACCGATCTTCCGGATCTTTATCCCGGAGGCAGATATCCTCCCGATGGGAGTAGACTATCTGCGGATCCTTGGCGTGTCCCAGCTTTTCATGTGCATGGAGATCACGACCGCCGGAGCTTTCGCCGGTCTTGGAAAGACACTCCCGCCGTCCATCGTGAGCATCACGCTGAATTGTGCGCGGATCCCTCTTGCCTTTGCGCTTATCTCGACTCCTCTGGGTCTCAACGGGATCTGGTGGAGTATCACAATCTCCAGTATTTTTAAAGGTATCGTCCTCGTACTGGTTTATCAGATCAGATGGAAAAAACAGGCAGGATAACTGCCTGTTTTTCTCAATGTTCCTTTTCTTTTCCCAGAATACATCTGGCCACATAAAGCCCGTTTGCCGATGCCTGTTGGAGCCCTCTTGTGATGGCAGCTCCGTCTCCCATGGCGCGCAGCCCTCGTATATTCGTCTCAAACTCTTTGTCTACCACAACTTTATTGGAATAGAATTTCACTTCCACGCCGTACAGCAGCGTTTCGTCACTTGCAATCCCCGGCGTTACTTTATCAAGAGCACGGATCATCTCGTCGATATCTACCATGATCCTGTGTGGGAATACTAAGGAGAGATCTCCCGGAACGGCATCTTTCAGAGTCGGGATAATATTGCTGCGCATGAGTCTCTCCCCTGTCGTTCTTCTCCCCCTCCGGAAATCCCCGTATCTTTGTACGAGAATCTTTCCATCGCAGAGCATATTGCCAAGCTGGGCAATGTGCTTTCCGTATTCGATCGGACTCTTGAACGGTTCTGTAAAGTTTTTCGATACAAGAAGCGCAAAATTCGTATTATGGGTTTTTTTATCTTTGGACTTATATGCATGTCCGTTTACGACGGCGAGACCTCCCTCGTAGTATTCCGTCGCCACTTCCCCGGAAGGGTTTGTACAGAATACACGGACTTTATCGTCAAATGTAGGTGTATAGTATACAAGCTTTGCCTCGTAGAGCTTCTCATTGAGCTCCTTCATGACTTCATCCCGCACTTCCACTCTCACGCCCACATCTACTGTTCCGTTCTGGGTTCCGATCCCGTGCTTCCTGCAGATATGGGAGAACCATTCTGATCCTTCCCGCCCTACGCCCGCCACAACTTCCGGCGCAAAAAATGTTTCCTGTTTGTCTGTGACAACGCCTTTCACGGCACCGTCCTCTACCAGGATGTCTTCTACCATCGTCATAAATCGGATCTCCACCCCGGACTCAAGAAGATGTTCCTGAAGTCTCGTGTAGATTTTATACCCTTCCTCCGTTCCGAGATGCCGTATCGGACATTCGATGAGCTTCAAATCTGCGCGAATAGATTTGGCTCTGATTTCCTCGATAGCCGCCATATCCTCGATCCCGTATACTTTTTTGTCCGCCCCGAAAGAAAGGTAAATCTGATCCGCTTCGCCTATGAGTTCTGATGCGGCTTCATATCCAAGGATATCCGGAAGGGTACCGCCCACTTCCGGCGACAAGGAAAGTTTCCCATCTGAAAACGCTCCTGCACCTGCAAATCCCGTTGTGATGGAACATGGCTTACACCCCATACACACTTTGGTTGTTCGTTTCGGGCAGCTCCTTTTTTCTATAGAACGTCCTTTTTCCAACATCAGCACCCGTTTTCCCGGATTTCTTTTCATCAGTTCATACGCGCAGAAAATTCCGGAAGGCCCCGCACCGATAATGATCACATCATAATTTGCTCCCAAGTCTGTACCTCCAAAATCGTTTAAAAAATCTTGTTTACAAGTCTGCAGTATTCCTCATATGCCTCAATCCCGGAAAACCGTTCTTTCAAGACATCTCTTATCCCTTTATAGTACCAGCCGATCCGCTCTTTATCTTTCATGCGGAAACGGTTCCAGAATTCTTCTCCCACCTTTGGATAGTCGCGGTTAATATCGCGCATATTGGACAGCTTGTCCGCAAGCCCTATCATCTGTACTTCATACGGTGCTGTCCGGAGCCGTTCGATGGTAGCTCCTTTTCTTTCTTCCCATGATTTCGATTTATCTTCACTCTCCTGAGCTACAAGGGAGGCCACGCGCTCTGTAAAAAGGCTGGCCAAAAGCTCCTGTGTCACTCCTTTGCAATCCTCGATGGTGTCGTGCAGAATAGCTGCGCTGATGATCTCCTCATCTGTCGTCATCGTCGCTACGATGTCCCCCACTTCGATAGGATGGACAATATACGGCCTTTTCGTCCCTTTGCGAAGCTGCCCTTCGTGTGCCTTTGTGGCAAATTCCAACGCCTGATCTATCATTTTCCCCGAATCCTTTCTGAAATCATCCGTCCAAAGCTCCTGATTTCTGACTTTATTGTAACACTTCTTTCTTTTCTTCACAACGTTTGTATGGTATCATCGTTTAAAAAAGGAGAAGATGAAAATGAATAAACAGAAACCTTGTGTTCTCATAACCGGATCTTCCAGAGGAATCGGCCGGGCATGCGCCCTCCTCTTTGCATCTCGCGGATATCATGTCTTTTTAAACTGCCGAAGTCATCAGAAAGCCCTTTCGGATGTGGCCTCCAAGATTTCTTCCTTTCCAGGCGGATCCTGCGAGCTCTGCCCGGGAGATGTGGGAGACCCAGGCGATGTCCGGAAAATCTTTGATTTCATTCGTACTTCAGACTATACGGATGGTGGACTTGACGTCCTCATCAACAATGCCGGCATCTCCCACATCGGCCTTCTAAGCGATATGAGCGACGCCGAATGGATGCGTATTGTAAACACAAACCTCTCTTCCGTGTTCTACTGCTGCCGTGAGAGCATTCCCTATATGGTATCACGAAAAAAAGGGCGGATCGTGAACGTCTCTTCTATGTGGGGTCAAAGCGGAGCCTCCTGCGAAGCAGCCTACTCCGCCACAAAATCCGGCGTCCAGGGTCTTACAAGGGCGCTGGCAAAAGAGCTGGCCCCAAGCAATATCCAAGTCAACGCCATCGCCTTCGGTGTGATCGACACGGAGATGAACGCCTGCCTAAGTCCGGAAGAACGCGAGTCTCTCGCCTACGACATCCCTGCCGGCCGGTTTGCCACAGCCGAGGAAGCGGCCCGCATGATCTGGGATACCGCCCACGCTCCGGAATATATGACCGGGCAGGTAGTCGGGTTTGACGGTGGTTATTTATAAATCAGTATCAGAGAAAAATCGGATTGCTCCACGCTGTCTTTCCGTACCGATCTATACATTTTACTCTCACATATTTCTCATGTCCTTTGAGGGTATACTCGCCGCTTTGTATCGTTTCATCCACGGAACTGCAGACGATAGATCCCCCGTCATTGATACAGTTTCCGACGATGAAATCGATACGGTACACCGGGCTGGATGTGACATATGCCCTTCCGTCCCGGATACCCCAGTCATAGATCTCTGGTCCTGATGAAGAATAGTAATTTCCAGCCATCATATTTTTTATGATCTCTTCATGGGAAAGTATGTCCGCTTTCACGACAATATATCCGCCGCAGGCATCTTCCACGATGCCGTCATTGTGATTGTCATCGGACGCAAGTGCAAAAATCCTCTTTCCTTCCCTCAGCATCACGTCCCAGTACGTCTCATCATACCCTGTCGCGCTTTCGTTGACTGTACCGTAATTGTAGATTTCCAGAGCCCAAAGGCCTGTTGTATGGATGAATTCCTCATCCCGCACTCTGGACCAGATCGGATGATTGTACGTTGCGATCATCCCTCTGGATGTCATCTCATCTGCCAGCTTCTGTGCCGCATCGGCTCCGTCCCATGTGCCGTAGTACTTGGCCACCGGATGTTTCTCCATATGTTGATACGGCTCTTTTTTTGCATGTTCCTGCATTTCTTTCGTGCCCAGGATTCCATGGATATGGTGTACTTTCTGCCTGAGCTTTGCGTCTTCTGACTCATAGAGAACCGCGAATGCTTCGAGCCCCGGCAGGATGATAAAGTCCTCACAGTCAAATTTTCCCCGATAATCGGTGTAAAGATCGTGTTCGGAAAAGCAGAGGAAGTGGTATCCATGCTCACGGAAAAGCTTTACTGACTCCTCAGGTGTGAGGCAGCCGTCGGAATTGACCGTGTGGCTGTGGAGATTTCCTTTGTACCAGTTTCCTCCTTCTGTGAATCCCGGTATCGTCAGGCTTGCAAGCTCTGCTTCCTTGAGATATTGATCTCGCATTTCTTGCGGAACAAGACTGCCCCCGGTCGCCCAGACAATCTGCACTGCATCTTTCATGACCGGCTCCAGCCCGTTTTCCTTTATATAAGTCTGAAATACCTCGTTTTCCGACAGAGCTTTTACCCCTTCGAATCCCGCACAGGCGCTTGGTTCAAGGAAGATCTCTTCCGTATCCATGAGAAGCTTCATGTATTTCAGAAGAGATCTGTCCTCCACCGTCACTTCGCCGCTTAAAACAGTCTCCATGATCTTCCCCGCAAATACGGAAGGGCGTCCCACCGCCAGACCGTCGGCATCGGTCTTTCCTGTAAGACCGATGTCCTGAACTGCGATCTCATTGTGGAGCCCCGAAGCCATGCCAAGAAGCATACAAGGCGCCTGGACCGGCTCCGCAAAAAAGCAGTGAACCGCATCGCCGAACACCCACTTGAGCCCGGCTGTGATGCCACCCGGCGCTCCTCCAACTCCGCACGGAATAAAGACGAACAAAGGATGCTCCTCATCCACCGTGATCTTCTTCTCATCGAGCTGCGCCTTCAGCCGTTTCCCCGCTGTCGCATAACCGAGAAACAAAGTCCTGGAATTCTCATCATCCACAAAATAACTGTTTGGATCCTGATCAGAGAGAGCCCTTCCGCATTTTACCGCTTCCCCGTAATCCTGTTCATATTCTTTCACTTCCACACCGAATTTTCTCAGAAGTTCTTTCTTCCACTCTTTGGCGTCCGCGGACATATGGACGATCACGCGAAAGCCGAGTACCGCGCTGATGATGCCGATACTAAGACCCAGGTTTCCCGTAGAGCCAACCTGGATCGTGTAATTTTGAAATACCGCACGGTTTTCTTCCTCT
Organism: Sellimonas sp.; assembly: GCF_047234585.1. Classification (NCBI taxonomy): domain Bacteria; kingdom Bacillati; phylum Bacillota; class Clostridia; order Lachnospirales; family Lachnospiraceae; genus Sellimonas; species Sellimonas sp. The sequence goes on from NZ_JBKSWG010000026.1 coordinate 22,521, forward strand.
CCCAGCACAGCATAGCTGTCCCCTTCTTTCAAAAGGCTGTGCTTCTTTGCAAGATCTTCCGCGTATTTCAGCACCTCATAAATTCCTCCTCTTGCCTTTACAGATCCCGCAATGGCAAGATGGCTGTCTTCTTTTAAAAGGAGTCTTCCCGGTATGGATGTGCAAAGCTTCTCCTCCATCGCCGATTTCATGTTCCGGATCTCTTCCAGAGGAGACTCGATCACGCCGTTTCTTTCTTTTGTCTCCGGAAAGTACCGAAGGATCAGAGGTGCAAATCTTTGCAGCCTCTCCTGAGCGTCATCAATCTCTTCCGGTCTGATTTCAAACACTTCTTTTTCCTCTTCCCAGGAGAGTTTCCCAGGATTGATCCATGCAAGCTCCCCGGCACCTGCAAGTTCCCTTACTATTAGATTGTCTTTGATCTTATCTGCCGTCTTCTCCATCTTTTCCTCCATGTGACAAAAGAGTACACCCCATATAACATGAACCGTACTCTTTGATCTTTCTATATATTCATTTTTTCTTGGATCGCTTTCCAGGCTTCATCGTCGATTTCTTCATCCCGGAACAGCTTCCTTTTATCCTCCTCCGTGATCTTTCGGATGACTTTACACGGATTTCCAGCTGCCACTGACCAGTCTGGTATATCTTTTGTCACAACGCTCCCCGCGCCGATCACGACATTGTCTCCGATCCGCACTCCCGGACAGACTACTGTGTTGCCGCCGATCCAGACATTATCTCCAATGACAACTTCTTTTCCATATTCGTAAGCGGAGTTCCGTGTGTCCGGATAAATCGGGTGCCCTCCCGTGTAGATGGCCACGTTTGGGGCAAGCTGACAGTTATCCCCGATCCTTACTTTCGCCACGTCCAGTATCGTACAGTTGTAATTTGCGAAGAAATTTTTCCCTACTTCAATGTGGGAGCCGTAATCACAGTAAAACGGCGGATTGATCCATGCCCCTTCGGATTTTCCAAGCAGTTCCTTTACCACTTCAGAAAGCCCGTCGAAATCCGAACGATCCATAAAGTTCAGTTTCTGCAAGAGTCTGCGGCATACAGCCTGTTCTTCCAGTACGGATCCGTCCGACACATATGCCATTCCTGCATCTCTTCGTTCTCTCATATTCATAATCGATACCTGTGCATTTCTTTCCTTTTTCGTCTATTTCCTGCGGATCAGTGTCCCGTTTTTCTCAAGGACTCCATCTTTATACCTCCGCGCAAAGAGGATTTCTCCTTCTTCCTTTACTGACACATCGGCATCCGAACAGTTCAGCAGTACTTCAATGGAATGTCCGTATCCGTCCAGTTTCACATACTCTACGAGACGCGGCTCATCGTATGTCTCCGGAAAGTGGAAATGCGGGCTTCTTGTCATCGGTTCCTCTTTTCTGAGGGCGATCAGCTTTTTCATCTCCCGGATCTTTTCCTGGTTTTCTTCTTCATCCAGAAGATCCCACGGCATACATCTCCTGCAGTCCGGGTCGTGACCGCCTTCCATGGCAATTTCTGTCCCGTAATAGATACAAGGGCTTCCCGGCATCGTAAACAATACGGCAAGCTGCTGGTAAAAAAGATCCAGATCATGGAACCGGTTCATGAGGCGTTCTGTGTCGTGGGAATCCAGGAGATTGAACAGGACGTTGTTGCACTGCTGCATGTACATCGTATAACAGCGGTTGATCATGTAGGCAAAATCCCGTTTCCCCATAGTCTTATCGATAAAAAAGTCGTGAATGCCGCTCATGAGCGGATAATTCATAACCGAATCGTACTCATCCCCCAAAAGCCACTGACTTGCGTCATGCCATATTTCCCCAAGCAGGTAGATATCCGGTTTGATGGCTTTTACATGTTCCCGGACGATCTTCAAAAACCGGTGGGAAATCTCGTTTCCTACGTCAAAACGGATCCCATCGATGTCGTAATCCCGGATCCATCCTTCCACAACAGTACAGAAATAGTCGATCACTTCTGGTTCGTTTGTATTGAGTTTTGGCATACCGTCGGCAAATGCAAAGGAATAAAATCTGCCGTCCCGTGTGCTGGCCTTCTTCCCGATCTGGGACCAGTCATTGACCATAAACCACCCTGCATACCGGGAGTTTTTTCCATTTTTCAGCACATCCATCCACGGTGCAAACTTTCTTCCGCAGTGGTTGAAGACGGCGTCCACCATGACGCGGATGCCGTTTTCATGGGCTTCTTTCACAAGACTTTCGAATTCCTTCTCATCTCCGAATGCCGGATCGATTTTCGTGTAATCTGTCGTATCGTACTTGTGATTGGATTCCGCTTCCATGATGGGATTCAGATAGATACCCGTGATCCCAAGCTCTCTCAGATACGGAAGCTTCATCCGTATCCCTCTCAGATTGCCGCCGAACCTCTCTTCATTTGTAACAGTACCTTCATTCCTCCATGGAAGGATATCCTCACTATTTTCTTCTGGCGTACCGTTGGCAAACCGGTCCGGAAAAATCTGATACCAGACCGTCTCATTGACCCACCCTGGGGTCCGGTTTACATCCGCCGGATTCATCCACGGGACGGTAAAGCACTGAAGCATCCGTCCGTCCATCTCCATCTGTTCTTTTGTGAGAAATCCATCCTCAAAATAGTACCAGACTTCATCTTCGGTGTGAAGTTCAAAATAATATTTGCATCTTTTATACTTTGGAACGAGGGTCGTCGTCCACCAGATCTGATGCTGCAGGTATTTTTTATAGACGATTTCTTCCTTCGTCCCGGTCCACTTTTCCTTTCCTCCGAGGATCCCTGCTTCAAAGGGATCCCCGTAGTACAGAAAGACCTTTTTTACATCATATCCGGTTTTCAGATTCACGATGAGTTCGTCCTCGTTGAGCGCATAGCTCATCTGCTCTGTCGTCTTATGATACACTCCGGTAAAATCCATCTTTTCCTATGCCCTTTCTGTCATCGCTTTCCTGTAACGCCGAAGCTGCTTTGCTGCCTCTTCCATATCCGGCATCCTCCACTCCCAGTTCGGAGAACCGACGGTGCCCGGTGTATTGATGTGTCCTTCTGCACCAAGTCCGAGAATGTCCGCCATCGGAATAATAGCGTATTCTGCTCTGCTTTTCCATGTATATGTAAGCAGACGATCCTTTACGGATCCCTGTTTGATCCCCTGTCTTGTGAGGAATCTCCGGACTTTCCGTCTGGCCGCTTTGCTTAAGCTTTCATACCACTGCATCAGCGTATCGTTGTCATGTGTCCCTGTGTAGATGATCATATTTTCTGCATCGCCGAAACTGTCGTAAGCGTATTTTCCTTTTGTCTCGATGCTGAACACAAGGATCTTCATTCCTTTCAGGTTGTAGTGATTTTTAAGAACGAGCACTTCCGGACGCAGTTCCCCTAAATCTTCCGCCACCAGATCAAGACCCGGAATCTTTGCTTTCAGCGTGTCGATCACTTCGTACCCCGGTGCCTCGATCCATTCTCCTTCAATGGCTGTCGGACAAGAAGCCGGAATCTTCCAAAATGTATCAAACGCCCGGAAATGATCGATCCGGATAATGTCAAACAGTTTCTGGCTGTATCCGATACGGTCCACCCAGAACTGATATCCGTTTTCTTTCATATAATCCCAATCATAAATCGGATTGCCCCATCTTTGCCCTGTGGCACTGAAATAATCCGGAGGCACACCGGCGATGAAGATCGGACGCCCATCTGTATCAAGAAGGAAGTTGCTTTTTCCGCCCCACACATCCACCGAGTCGATGCCCACATAGAACGGAACATCTCCCATGATCCGGATGCCTGCGTCATTGGCTGCCTTTTTTACTTCCATCCACTGGATGAAAAAGATATACTGAAGGAACATATGGTAGTCCGCTTCAATTTTGTTTTCCTCAGACAGTGGTGTCCGTCTATCCGGCCACTCTTTGTCTTCCTGTCTCCACTCATTCCAGCAGACATTTCCGTTGGCTTTCTTAAGGGCCCGAAAAACAGCGTATTCATACACCCACTCCTGATCTGCAAACGCTTTGTAATCTTCAGTCTCTTCAAACGCTGCAAATGCTTCTCTAAGATACGGTTCCTTGAATGCTCGTACCTGATCGTAGTCCACTTTTCTCTCCATCTCCCGAAAAGCAGGAGGCATTTCTTTTAAGAGTCCCTTCTCGTAAAGAGACTCGAGACTGATGAAAAGTTCGTCCCCTGCGCAGGATGAGTACGGCTGATACGGGGAGTTTCCATACCCTACCGGATTCATCGGTAGAATCTGCCAGATCTTTACTCCGTTGTCTTGAAGCTGCCGGATGAATTCATATGCATAAAAGCCAAGATCCCCCACCCCCGTCCGGGACGGGAGTGAAGATACCGGCATCAATATTCCTGATTCTCTCATATCTGTTGTCCTTCCTGTCTTTTTATAAATGCCAGATGTCTCTGTTGTATTCCGCGATCGTACGGTCTGATGAGAAGAATCCTGCCTTTGCGATATTGACAAGGGATTTCTTAGCCCAGGCCGTTTCATCTTCGTAATCTTCCAGCATCTGTTCTTTTGTCTTGATATACTCTTTGATATCCAGAAGTGTCATGAACCAGTCTTTTCCGACGATCTCTTTGTAAAGCCGTCCTAAGTTGACTGGATCTCCGATCATAATGAGCTCTTTGCTGATGATGAAATCCACCAGTTCTTCCACAAGCGCATCTTCCTCATAGATCTTTCTGGAGCAATATCCTGCTGTATCATAAAGCTTGATGACATCCTCAGATTTTGCACCGAATATATAGATATTGTCGTCGCCTACAAGCTCGTGGATCTCAACATTTGCCCCGTCTTCCGTTCCAAGCGTCACAGCGCCGTTCAGCATGAATTTCATATTTCCTGTTCCGGACGCTTCCTTGGATGCAAGGGAGATCTGCTCGGAAATATCGCATGCCGGGATGAGTTTCTCAGCTTTTGTGACATTATAGTTTTCCACCATCACGATCTTTAAGTACTTGCTTACTTCCGGATCACTGTCCACAAGTTTCTGGAGGCAGAGAATCAGGTGGATGATATCTTTTGCGATCGTGTACGCCGGAGCTGCTTTTGCCCCGAAGATCATTGTGATCGGACGTTTCGGCAGATTTCCTTTTTTAATTTCTTTGTATTTGTAGATGGCATACAGAGCGTTCATCTGCTGTCTCTTGTATTCGTGGAGACGTTTGATCTGGATATCAAAAATGGAGTTCTCATCAATATCAATATCCTGCGTCAGTTTCAGGTATTCTTTCAGGCTGATCTTTGCATTTTTCTTGATGCTTCTGAGTTTTTTCAGCACTTCCTCGTCATCTTTGTATGCCAGGAGTTTCTCAAGGTTTGCCGCATCGTGCTGGAATTCTGGTCCGATGAGCTCTGCGAGATAATCGGAAAGCTCATGATTGCAGTGTACGAGCCATCTGCGGAATGTAATGCCGTTTGTTTTGTTGTTGAATTTTTCCGGGTAAATGTCGTAGAACGGCTTCAGTTCGGATTCTTTTAAGATCTCCGTGTGAAGCGCAGCCACACCGTTTACCGCATATCCAAAATGGATATCAATATGCGCCATATGAACCCGGTCTTCTTTGTCGATGATGTAGACTTTTTCATCGTGGAAGTCTCTTCTTACACGTGCATCCAGGTCGCGGATGATCGGCATGAGATGCGGAACTACTTTTTCCAGATAGGAAACCGGCCATTTTTCCAAGGCTTCCGCAAGGATCGTATGGTTTGTGTACGCACATGTCTTTCTAACCACGTCTACCGCTGTATCCATGTTGAATCCTTTTGCCACAAGAAGACGGATCAGCTCCGGGATAACCATCGTCGGATGGGTATCGTTGATCTGGATCGATACGTGATTGTAAAGTTCATATAAGTTGTATCCTTTTTCTTCCGCCTCGGCAAGGATCAGCTGCGCTGCGTTGCTGACCATGAAATACTGCTGATAGATTCTCAGAAGACGGCCGTTCTCATCACTGTCATCCGGATAGAGGAAGAGTGTCAGGTTCTTTTTGATGTCGTTTTTGTCAAACTGGATACCGTCGTGAATAATGCTCTCATCTACTGTATCCAAGTCAAAGAGATGCAGTTTGTTGCATCCGCTTTCGTATCCCGGCACATCGATGTCGTACATGGTAGATGTCAGTGTAAAATCTTTAAACGGCACTTCAAAATGACGTTCCGTGCGGGTCAGCCAGCTCTTGTCCGTGATCCACGGATTCTTCTCTTCCCGCTGTTTATTATCCACAAATGTCTGGCGGAACAGACCGTCATGATAATTGAGTCCAACGCCGTCCCCCGGCAGTCCAAGGGTCGCGATGGAGTCCAGAAAACATGCGGCCAGACGTCCCAGTCCGCCGTTTCCGAGAGATGGTTCCGGTTCTGTCTCCTCGATGGCTGTGATGTCATGTCCGTATTTTTCCAGCACGTCTTTCGTCTCATCAAAAAGTCCAAGGTTGATCAGATTGTTGGATAAGAGTTTTCCGATCAGAAATTCGGCGGAGATATAATAAAGCTTTTTCTCCCCTTCGTTTCGTTTCATTCCCTGCATTTTCTCTTTTGTGATACATAAAAGCGCTGTGTAGATTTCTTCATTGGAAGCTTCTTTGATTCCTTTTCCGTATTTTTCCTGCAGTATCTGTTTTAATAACTGTTCCATATGTCTCTCCTTTCAGACGAATCTCTTTCTTACTTTTCAATTGCTTCGTATACTCTCAGGATCTCTCCCACACTCCATGCCTGTGCGAAACATCCTTTGGAAGACACCGGGTTTTCTCCGTCATATATCTCCGGAAGCTGCCCAATACATCCTTCTCTCATGGCGCTTTCTATCGTCTCCAGCATCTCTTTTACTTCTTCTTTTGACTCCATGGAGTATCCATGTACTTTCAGATAAGCGAGATACCACGCTCCAAGAGGGAACGTCCAGACAGTTCCCTGATGGTACGCCATGTCCCGTTCTTCCATCCTACCCCCGTAGAACGGATGGAATTCCTCGTCGGCTTCCTCCAGTGTGCGAAGCCCGTACGGTGTGTAAAGTGTCTCAAATACCGTCTCTACGATCTGCTTTTCCTGCTCCGGTTCCAGCATGGTAAACGGCATGGAAACTGCCCAGATCTGATTGCACCGCACCTGCGTATCTGCCTTGGTTCCAGATATAAGATCTTTCAGGCACTTCCGGTCATCCATCCAGAACTTCTTCCGGAAGGAGGCCTTTGCCTTCTTCGCCAGTTTCCTGTATTCAGTATAATCTTTTCCAAACATAGATGCAAATAATTCCATAATGCACAGAGCATTGTACCAATATGCATTGATCTCCACCGGTTTCCCGTGCCGAGGCGTCGGAAGGATCTCTCCCACCCGCACGTCCATCCATGTTACCTGCCAGAGGTCTTCCCCTGCCAGGATGAGTCCGTCTTCATCCATGCGGATGCCGTAGTGTGTGCCCTCGCGGTATTTCTCCACGATCCGTTCCATGACCGGCCACACTTCCCGCACAAAATCGGTATCTTTCGCCGCCTTATCATATAGGTACACACAGTTGATGAATAAAAGCGCCGCATCCACTGTATTGTACATCGGTTCCGTACCGCCTTCCGGGAAAAGATTCGGCATCAGACCGTCTTTTTCATGTACGGCAAATGTCCGTAATATCTCTTTTGCAGCGTCGTACTGTCCGGTGGAAATACATACTCCCGGAAGGGCGATCATCGTATCTCTTCCCCAATCCTCAAAAAAAGGAAATCCGGCAAGGATCGTCTTTCCATTCGTGGATTCTGCGGACTCATAAATCCCTCCATTTGCAAGGATTGTCTTTTCGCTCCCTGCATTTTCTTCCAGACAAGTGATGAGAACCTTCTTAAGCCCCAGCTCCTGGCAAAGAGGCAGTGCCTCTTTCAGCATCCTTTTTGCATAGCCTTTTCTCCGTTCGCTCGGACAGACGGAATAGCCAATATGACCTCCGTATTTTTCCAGATATCCGTTAAAGTAATGCCGGATCTGGATCACACCGAGGATCTTCTGATCCTGCTGCCTTACATAGGCATACTGCGTCGCAGAAACCCAATTTTCCGGGACATTCTCCTTTTTTTCATAAAGCCTGTTTTCTTTTATCCACTCAATGGGATCATTTTGCCGGAGGGAGCCTGTCCCATCCATCGAACTTCCGGCCTCCAGCAGCTCCTGTTTGAATGCTTCGATCTGCGCGGTGTATCGTTCATCCGGTTTCACTAAAGTACACATTGCGTCCTCCTCCGATGTTCTTTTCAAATATCGGTCGGTATAGGCACATACGGCAAAACATTTCCCACATAAATCCGTCTCGATCCCGGTGGCTTTCGTCATGATTTCTTTCTCTTTTCGGTAGCACGTCTCCACATCCACGATCTCTTCCCTTTCCATCCCGGCTTTCCAAAGCGTCCCTTTCAGCGCCTGTGCAGGACAGTTCTTCACACAAAGTGTACATCCGCCGCAGCGAGACTCATTGATGGAACAGTCATGTTCCAATGGTGCATCCGTGAACAGAGATGAGATCCTTACTGCCGATCCATATTGTTTTGTGACCAGGAGACAGTTCTTTCCGATCCATCCAAGTCCTGCCCTCGTAGCCACTGTTTTATGCGGGATCCGGGACTTTCTGTCCGGTCCAACCTCTACACGGTCGGTGGTCTGTGCCCACGCTTCATACCCTCTCTCCTTCAGGAATGCTTCTCCCGCAGTGACAATTTCATTGAGCTTGTTGTTCAGCTTATGATAGTATTCGCGGTATTCTTTTGTCGGAGCCTTCTTGAGATCCATGATCACATGCTTTGGTAGAGGTACTGCTACCGACACTCCTGTCGGCCATTTACAGTTTTCGACACCGTCCATATTTCCGATACCAACCAGGGCTGCCCCCTTTTCGTACAAATATTCTTTCAATTCCAAAGTCAGACTCATATCACATCCCCCTTTTCGCCAGATCAGCCTTTGTTGTAACGTATTTCTATTGTATCAATTTGTCTGTGTGCCGGCTAGTAGGAAAATAAAAAATAGGGTAGAGGGAGAGTAAAATCTCGCCCCTCCCGTTGAACCGTACGTACGGG
>NZ_JBKSWG010000027.1:0-27045 GCF_047234585.1 Sellimonas sp.
AGCCGTGGCCATGGCAGGAAGGAGGATGCTGATTATGTGGAATTATGAAAAACGACTGCAGTTTCCTGTAAAAATTTCAAAACCAGATCCAAAAGCTGCTCAGATCATCATTACACAATTCGGGGGGCCGGACGGGGAACTGGCCGCTTCCATGCGTTACCTCTCCCAGCGTTACACGATGCCATACAAAGAAGTTACAGCAACTCTTACCGATATCGGAACCGAAGAGCTGGCTCATATGGAAATGATCTGTGCCATCGTCCATCAGCTCACGCGAAATCTGACACCAGAAGAAATCGAACGATCTGGTTTCGGGACATATTATGTGGACCATACCCTCGCTCTCTGGCCGCAGGCCGCAAGCGGAACTCCGTGGACTGCCACTGTATTTCAGTCAAAAGGCGATCCTATCACAGATCTTCATGAGAATCTTGCAGCAGAACAAAAAGCCCGCACAACATACGACAATATCCTGCGCCTTGTCAATGATCCGGATATCATCGCACCGATCCGGTTCCTCCGTGAAAGGGAAATTGTTCACTACCAGCGTTTCGGCGAGTCTCTGCGGATCGTGACCGATCATCTTGACAGCCGAAACTTCTATGCACTCAACCCGGAATTCGATAATCCGGCCTGTCGATAACAGATTTCAAAAAAAGAATGTGTCCAAAATGGGCACATTCTTTTTTTACATTTTCCTACCTGCTTGCCTCAAATCCAAGATCATCCAGAAGTTCCACCATCTCGTCCATCTTGCTCTCGTCTTCCAGATAGACGCAATTTTCTTCCAAACTTACCTTTCCTTTAATTCCATCTGATTCCATCGCTTTTGTGATACGCTCCACACATTTTTCGCAGTGCATCCCTGTCACATTTAGTTTCATCACTGTTTAGTCCTCCTGTTATTTCATAAGTTTTTTAATTGTTTCACATAATTCATCCACACATTCGTCATTCCCCGCCCTTATATTGTTAACGACACAGGAATGAATATGTTCCGAAAGAAGCATTTTGTTAAACCCATTGAGAGCCGCCTGGATCGCCTGCACCTGTACAAGAATATCCACACAATACCTCTCTTCTTCCACCATTTTCCGCACCCCGCGCACCTGGCCTTCGATGCGGTTCAGCCTGCTGATCATGTTCTTTACTTCTTTTGCGTCACGGTGTTTGATCTTCTCTTGTTCCATTCTTCTTCCTTTCTTAGTTTTACAATTTCAGTGTCCTCAGTCTGAGCGCATTGCTCACAACGCATACTGAACTAAGCGACATGGCAAGTCCACCGATCATAGGATTCAGAAGCATTCCGTTGATCGCATACAACGCTCCTGCCGCAAGCGGAATCCCAAGACTATTGTAGAAAAATGCCCAGAACAGATTCTGCTTGATATTTCTGATAGTCGCCTTGCTCAAGTGGATCGCCTTATACACATCGTTCAGATCCGATTTCATAAGGACGATATCGCTGGAATCAAGCGCGATGTCGCTCCCGCTTCCGATGGCCACTCCGACATCCGCCTGTACGAGAGCCGGGGCATCGTTGATTCCGTCTCCTACCATCATGACACATTTATTTTCTTTTTGCAATGCCTCCACAACATTTGCCTTATCTTCCGGAAGCACCTCTGCGATGACTTTGTCGGCGCCTGCCTGTTTTCCGATCTCCTGGGCAGTCAGTCGGTTGTCTCCGGTCAACATACATACTTCGATTCCCAACTCTTTCATCTTCCGAATTGCTTCTTTACTCGTCTCTTTCATCTTATCCGCCACGCTGATAAGCCCTTCCACCTGTCCATCTGACGCGACGAACATCGGAGTCTGACCCTTTTCCGCCATCTGTGCGGCTTTTTGCGCATATATGCCAAGGTCTATATTCTGCGCATCACACAGCTTTTTGTTTCCGATATAAAACCGTTTCTTCTCTCCTCTCCATTCCATTTCCGCCCAGATTCCCTGTCCTGTCACACTCTGGAAATCGTCCGGTTCTGCAAGAGACATTCCTTTGTCTCGGGCATACTCAACAATGGCCTGTCCGAGCGGATGTTCGGATACCTGTTCACAGGATGCCGCGATAAACAGAAGTTCTTCCGTTTTCATCTTTTCTGTGTGGATCTCCTGGACTGATGGTTTCCCTTCCGTGATCGTACCTGTCTTATCCAGAATAACCGTATCTACTTTATGACAGATTTCCAGTGCCTCCCCGCTTTTGATGAGAATACCATGGGATGCGCCGAGTCCTGTCCCTACCATAATAGCTGTCGGAGTTGCAAGTCCAAGCGCACACGGACAGGCAATAACAAGGACAGATACAAAAATTGTAAGGACAAATGCAATATCATGTCCAAGTAACAGCCATATAACCGCTGCGATCACGGCGATACACATGACTGCCGGCACAAAATACCCTGCCACTGTATCGGCCAGTTTCGAGATCGGTGCTTTCTTTCCCTGTGCATCCTCCATCATCTTCACAATTTTAGCAAGAGTGGTATCTGAACCCGTTCTCGTTACTTTCACTGTCAGACTTCCCTGAAAATTCACACTTCCGCCGATAACTTCATCATCCACCGCTTTTTCTACCGGAATGCTCTCGCCTGTCAGCATAGATTCATCTACCGTCGTGCTCCCTTTCGTGACGATCCCATCCAGAGGGATTCTGCTGCCTGGCCGGATCACAACCAGATCCCCGACTTTTACTTCTTCTACCGGTACTTCCCTCATCTCTCCATTTTGAAGAAGAACCGCCGTGTCCGGTGCCAGCTCCATGAGCTTGCGGATTGCTTCTTTCGTCTTGTTCTTACTTCTTCCCTCCATGTATTTTCCAAGCATTACAAGTGTTACCACGATTGCCGCAGATTCGAAATACAACTGATGAGATGCATGAGGATTGGACGGAATCGTGATCGTCATGACAACACTATATATAAATGCACTTCCTGTCCCAATTGCTACGAGAGAATCCATATTTGGGTGTCCCCGGAAGAGGCTTCCAAATCCATTGATATAAAATTTCCTTCCGTTGATCAAAATAATGACTGTCAGGATCAGCTGTGCCAGTGCAAAATAAAGCGGATTCTTTTCCATGCTCAGCAAATCCGGAACCGGAAGCTGAAACGGGAGCATATGTCCCATGGACAGATATAAGAGCGGTACTGCCAAGATAAGGTTTTCGATCACATGCCGCTTCGTCTTGTGTATTTCCTGCTCCTGATTCTCTTCCTCCACTTCTCTCTCTTTCCTGTTTTTCTCTTCATATACGGATGCTCCAAATCCTGCGCGCTCTACTTTGGCAATGATTTTCTCCGGCGTAACCTTCCCTTCCTCATATGTGATAGTCATGATACCTGTCGTCAGATTCACATTGCTTTCACTGACACCATCTATCTTTTTTGTCACACGTTCTACTGCGCTTGAACAAGCTGCACAGGACATTCCTGTTATAACATATTTTTCTGTTTTCATTTAACCACCTCTTTCATATACCCTTACCCGGTATATGTTTATAATAACTCTGTTTTCTCTACGTGTCAAGCAGAATCGATTCTTTCCTTTTTTTGGCAATATAAAAGGAACCGCATTCTGATATGATCCCCCTTAAGTAGACAGGGTAAATAGCCAAAATCTACTTAAGGGGGATTTCTTATGTCAAAATCTAAATGATCTGCTGATTTCAGAACAAAAGTAGTTCAGGAATATCTTGATGGTAAAGGTTCTTTCTATGACTTGGTGGATAAATATCATATTGGAAAAACAACTATACAAAAATGGGTTGCTGCTTACAAGGTGCATGGAATTGATGCCTTTATCTGTGGCCCTGGAAATGCAAGCTATACCAGTGAATTTAAAACCATGTGTGTTGAGGAAGTTCTTTCTGGCTACGGCAGTTCTATGAATACAGGAGCAAAATATAAAGTTTATCCAAGTGTTTTAGAATCTTGGATCAAGATGTATAATGCCAATAGAGAACTTAAGGATTACGATCCAAAACGGGAGGTCTATATGGCAGAAGCAAGACGAAAAACCACCATTGAAGAACGCAAAAAAAATCGTTACCTATTGTATTGAACACAATCGTGATTATAAGGGTACAGCCGCACTCTATGATGTTTCTTATAGTCAAGTGTATTTTTGGGTAAAAAAATATGATACTGCGGGCAAGACAGGTCTTACAGACAGGCGTGGACGGCTCAAAACAGATGATGAGGTTGTTGAACTGTTAAAAAAAGTGAAAGAATTCGAAGGGATGTGAGGCTGGGAAAACAACGCCACGAACCAAAGTATCTGGCAATTGAATACTTCTATACAAACAACGGCTGGAGCATCAACTGGATGTGCAAACAGCTTGGAATTGCAAGGGCTGCGTTCTATAAACGGAAACATAGAATCATTCCACAGCAAGAACGGGAAAATCGGGAAATCGCAGAACTGATCAAAGAGTATGATGAACGTTTTTCTCATATCCTGGGATATCGAAGAATGACAGATTGGATCAATCATTTCAATCAAACGCATTTTTCCAGAAAGAGAATCCATCGGATTATGAAAAAGCTTGGAATACATTCTGTCATCCGCAAAAAGAAGAAAAAGTACAATACTTCTAAGCCGGAAGAAACAGCTGAAATCAGCCAACCCAGATGCCAAGCCAATTTTTCATAGCGATAGAGGTTTTCAGTATACAAGCAGGGTATTCCAAAAGAAACTAGAAGACAACGAAATGATACAATCCATGTCAAGAATAGGACATTGTATTGACAATGGTCCAACAGAAGGATTCTGGGGAATCATAAAATCAGAAATGTATCAAATGTATAAGAGTACAGATGAAATGTCCCTGCGTAATGCGATCAGGGAGTATATGCGATTCTATCGTGACGAAAGACCACAGAGCAGGTATAACTGCAAAACAACGGCAGAGGTAAGATCAGAAGCTTTATCTTCTGACGTCCCTCAAGCATATCCAATAGCAAAAAATAAACGAATTGAGAAATGCAAAGCTAAGTGGTGTGCCTAAAAATCAGCCGCACGAAATCGTGCGACTGATTCTGAGCATCTTATTTTAGATATTTGACCTGTCTACTTGACAGGGGGCATATCAATCATTCTCGCGGTTCTCCTTTTTGAATCGTTTTACCCTAACATCTGTGTCAGTGTCACTTCCACTTCTTTTTCCTCATAACTGCCCTTATCTGACGGGAACTGCACAGTCAGTTTTACTTTCTCTCCGATTTTATAATAGCTCAACTGTGCCTGGAGATCTTCCATGTTGCTTACTCCGACTCCCTCTATTCCGGTAATGATGCATCCCTGTGTAATACCGGCTTTTTCTGCCCCACCATTTTTCTGCACTTTTGATATATAAATTCCGGTCGGCATTCCAAACTGTTCTGCGCTCTGTTCATCCAGGTCAAATCCTTCGATTCCGATATATCCTCTCTGTGCTTCCGGCACCTGTGTCCTTGTCTCCTTGTTCATCAGATTCTGGATAATACTCGTCACATCAGAGATCGGGATCGCATATCCCATTCCTTCTACAGCGGAATCATTTACTTTTACTGTATTGATACCGACGACCTCGCCTTTACTGTTCAGGAGCGCTCCGCCGCTGTTTCCAGGATTGATCGCTGCATTTGTCTGGATCAGCTTGCAGTCAAATCCTTCCATCTGTAAATCTCTGTCTTTTGCACTTACGATTCCGTTTGTCACAGACTGTCCATATCCAAGTGCATTCCCAATGGCGACAACATCTTCACCTACCTGAAGTTTCTCTGAATCGCCCAGTGTTGCCACTTTGATCTGCTCTTTTGTATCGGAGCCGATATTTTTCATCGGCACTGCCACAACTGCGATATCTTTTGTCGGGTCTGTACCTTTGATGGATGCCTCGACACTTTTTTCATCTACAAATGTTACGGTAAGTGTTGTGCTTCCCTCTACCACATGATTGTTTGTCACAATCAAAAGTTCGTTGTCGTTCTGTCCTACGATAATTCCGGAACCTGCACTCTGCTCCGTCTGTTCCCGGATCCCTCCAAAGAAATCCTGGACTTGTTTGACACTCATATTCTGTATAGATACGACAAACGGCATGGAATTCTGCGCGATTTGTGTCACATCCGCTGTTCCTGATGATCCGGAATCAGACTGATCGGACTTCGTAAGCTGTGCCGTATCAACCTTGGATGAACTTTCTTTTGCGGATGTACCGAAAATTTTTCCCGTCACGGCATTCGTCGCCTGGAATGTCACTCCACCTACAACCCCGAACAGCACTGCAAATCCTACCACTGCTGCTGCTTTTGAAAGCTTTTTTCTTCCTTTCTTTCTTGGCGGCTCCTGCTCAGGAGTTGGATCCGTATAAAAATTGTTTCGATCCGGTTCCGGACCTGGATTGTAATATTCATATTCATGGCTCATAACATTTATCCCCTTTCTTCTGGCATAACTTTTTCTTATATGGCTCAGTCTATAGAAAAAATGTGTTGAAATTGTGATAAAAAAATAAAAAAAAGCTGAATTTCCTTTCCCAGTAAATCCAGCTTTCTTGTCCTTCCTCTCCTTTGTTTACCTTCTCATCTTTCTACTCCACTGTTACCGACTTTGCCAAGTTTCTCGGCTTATCCACGTCGCACCCTCTCCCTACAGACACATAGTATCCAAAAAGCTGAAGTGGTATGATAGCCAAAGAGTTGGCAAAATATTTGTTTGTTTTTGGAATATATACCACATAGTCTGCTGCCTTTTCCACATCCGTATTTCCGGTGTTGGTTACAGCCATGACGAACGCTCCTCTCGTCTTTACCTCGACAATATTGCTGATTGTCTTCTTGTACAGCTCTTCCTGTGTAACAAGTGCGGTTACCAGAGTGCCATCCTCAATGAGCGAAATAGTACCATGTTTCAGTTCTCCTGCCGCATAAGCTTCAGAATGAATGTAGGAGATTTCCTTCAATTTCAGGGAACCTTCCAGGGAAATCGCATAGTCAATTCCGCGCCCGATAAAAAAGATATTTTTTGCAGCCAGATAACGATTTGCAAATTTCTGTATACGGTCTTTGTTATTGAGCAGCATTTCCACCTGCGCCGGAATCTTTTTCAGCTCCGTGATCATTTCTTCCAGTTCTGATTCTGAAATCATCCCCCGGACTTTTGCAAACTTCATAGCCAGCAGATACAGGGCAATGAGCTGGCAGCTGTAGGCCTTTGTCGTTGCAACTGCGATTTCCGGTCCAGCCCACGTATACATCACATTGTCTGCCTCCCTGGCAATAGAGCTTCCTACGACATTGACGATGCCGAGTACACGGCGGCCTCTTGCTTTTGCCTCCCGCAGTGCTGCCAGAGAATCTGCCGTCTCGCCGGACTGGCTGATGACTACTACAAGCGTCCCTTCATCCAGAATTGGATCTCTGTACCGGAATTCCGAAGCAAGATCCACCTCCACAGGAATCCTTGCAAGCCCTTCAAAGACATATTTGCCCGTCACACCTGTGTGATATGCTGAACCGCAGGCAACGATCATGATCTTTCGGATTTCCCGGATATCACCATCGCTCATTCCCAATTCATCGATCACAATATCGCCGTTTTTCAGCCGTGGGGAGAAGGTGTCTGTGATCGCTTTCGGCTGCTCATACATTTCCTTCAGCATGAAATGCTCATATCCGCCCTTTTCCGCTGCATTTTCATCCCAATCGATGTGCACCGGCTCTTTTTGAAGCGGTTCCTCATCGACTGTAAAGAATTCCATCTCGGATTCTGTCATCCGGACAATTTCTTCGTTTTCGATAAAGTACACGTCTCTCGTATACTTCAGTACTGCCGGGACATCAGATGCTATGATACTGCCTCCTTTCGTATGACCTACGATCAGAGGGCTGTCTTTCCTTACCGCGTAAAGCTCATTCGGATGATCTTTAAACAGAATCCCCAGAGCATACGAACCTTCCATACGATGCATAATTTTCGTCACTGCTTCCAGCGGATTTCCTCTGTAATAATAATCCAGCAGATGGGCAATAACCTCTGTGTCTGTCTCGGATACAAAAGTATAGCCTTTCTTCTCCAGTTTTCTTTTCAGCTTGATATAATTTTCAATGATTCCATTATGTACAACCACAATACTTTCATCGCTGTTGGCGTGAGGATGTGCATTCATGTCAGACGGGGAGCCATGCGTGGCCCATCTTGTATGGCCGATTCCAAGCTTTCCGGGCAATTTCTGCCCGTCATGAGTCTGTTCAGTCAAAACTTTTAGTCTTCCCTTCGTCTTTGCGACATTTACTTTCGTACCGTCATATACGGCAATTCCTGCCGAATCATATCCTCTGTATTCCAGCTTTGACAGGCCGCTAAGCAGAATCGGGGCAGCCTGTTCTGTTCCAATGTATCCAACAATACCGCACATCGTCTTACCTCCATATATTTGTACTATTTACCTTGTTTTTTGCACTTTTATGTTCAGTATTGTATCATCAGACACCATATTTGTAAACCCCAAATTTGATTTACTGTGAAACAGGAAAAGTTTCGTTTGCGCAAATGCCCATCCTATACAAAAACGGCATGGCCCGAAGGTCACACCGTTTCTTTTTTAGAGATCAATAAAATCGATGGAAAAATCATCGTCATCGTCATTCTCTTGCTTTTTCACTTTTCTTGCAGACGTACGACTCTGCTTTCTTACCGGTCTTCTTTCCTCATACTCTTCTTCATAATTTTCATAATCA
The DNA here is from genome assembly GCF_047234585.1 of Sellimonas sp. Lineage (NCBI taxonomy): Bacteria > Bacillati > Bacillota > Clostridia > Lachnospirales > Lachnospiraceae > Sellimonas > Sellimonas sp. The sequence continues at coordinate 8,727 of NZ_JBKSWG010000027.1, forward strand.
TCATCATAGTAATCGGAGTCATAGTCTTCTTCATAGTCTTCATCTTCGTAATCATCGTAATCGTCATAATCCTCGTCTTCGTAATCGTCGTACGTTTCATCGTACTCCTCTTCGAAGTCTTCATCATAACTTTCGAAGTCATCGAAGTCATCATCCTGTGCCGGTTCTTCTTCTCTTACATCTTTTGCCAGGCTCGGCTCTGGAATCTCCTGATGTACTTCCGGGACAGCTTCTGCCGCTTTTCCTTCCTTTTTGCCATTCAGCTCATCCAGCTCATCGTAGACGTCATCCAGTTCAAGATTTCTGCGGTGCAGCTTGACTGCCAAAATGATGATCAGGAGCAGGAAGATCAAAATCGCAAATGCTGCGCCAATCAGCACATATTCAATATGATCTCCGGCAAATGTGGTAATCTTACCGATGATACCTGATGGAGTATCTGCGGACGCAGATGCAGCAGACGTTGGCTGTCCATAATACTGGTATGTCTGATCTTTCGAATCATATTTGTATAATGCCTTCTCTCCATCTGTGTTTACCGTATAGAGAAGGTAAAATCTGTCATTCTTAGAGTCATGCCATGCCGGTACAGAATGATCGTCAGAAATCTCCAGTTCTACTTTCGTGTATCTTGCTGGAAGCTCCACATCTTCCACATCGTCAAGAAGAATAATGGAACTTGTCTCGGACAGGTTGATCATCTGCATCGGAGAACATGCATTCTTACTCTCATTGTAGATATAAAATGCCCCCTGATTGCTGCTGTCCAAAAGATACAGAAGCTGAAGATCGCCTTTTTCCTGTTTTGCCCCTTTTACCGTTTCTCCATCATAAGTGATATCTGCTGCTGCAAAGCCAGATGGAAGGGCATTTTCCGGGAAATCAGAAGCAATCGTGTACTCTTCACTTCCCACTGTGATCTTCTTACTGCTTGCCTGCGCGGATCCTGAACTACTCGTCTGGCTTGCTCCATCGCCTTCCACGATTGCAATATCCGCATATCCTTCTTCCATATCAAGCGTTGTTCCGTCTTCCGCTGTCACTGTGGCACTCTGCTGACGCATTCTTGTCTCTCCCTGGATCAATGCCTTAAATGTCATATTAAATTCCAGGAGATCCTGTCCCTGCACGGTTCCGGAATACTCGATGGTTCCGTCTCCATTATCTGTCACACCAGTGTCGCCGCTTACAAACTCCATCGCTGAAGTATCGTACTGCATTGTAATGTCGACATTCCCGAGATTTCCGCCTCGATTTTTGACGCTGCCCTTTATGGTAAATTCTTCTCCGACTTTGACATCGGTTAGGTCTGAAAAGAATATAATACCATCTGCTGCCTGCACGGCAAGCTGTACGCATGGCACCATCAGACAAACCGCCAACAGCATCGCTGCCAATCGTTTCATCGTCTTCATAAACTGTACCTCTTCTTTCGTCTCAGATTTATACATTGTACTCTAATTATCATACACGTTTTATAATAAAATGTCCAGAAATTCTCTCATTAATTCCTTGTCTGTTTTCCTTATCTTTTTCTTAAGACTTATGAGATTCCATGGCACAAAAATCCGATCCCCATATAAAAAGAGCACATACCGCATCCGATACATGCCCCTTTTTCTCTTATCACAGTCTTATAACGAGATGTAAGCATCCCCATTTCCTTCCGGAGCTTTTCCTCCTTTTTCTACAAGCTGAATCTGAATAGATTCAATTCGATAAGAAAGCCCGCTTGTCCCGGCCGGTTCGCCGTTTTTTGCCCAGCCAAGCCAGCCAAGTTTCTGCACATGAGCACGATAATAAACGTCATACTCTTTTGCCATATCGCCTGTCAGACTGATCTCGATGGCTTCCATCCGTTTTCCAAGGCCCGGTGTCCCGGCAGTCGTGCCGTCTGATACCACATTCTGCCAACCAGTTCCCTGAATATGCGCACGGTATTCTACCATACCTGATGACGGCTGATTCTGAAGAGCAATCCGGATCCCTTCCAGTCTAAGAGAGCTTCCCGTAGATCCCATCTCCGCTCCATCTGTTACCGGATCGATCCGTCCTTTTCCTTCTACATACCCGCTATAGCTGATGGAAGCTGGTTTCGTACTGTCATATTCTTTATAGCAGTTTTTCTGTTCACCCGGGGCATTTCCTCCCTTTGGCACAAGCTGGATCTGCAGTGCTTCCAGGCGGTAGCTGTAACCGCTTGTCCCAGCTGCCTGTCCATTCTTTGCCCAGCCAAGCCAGCCAAATCGTTGAGCGTGCACCCGGTAATAAATATCGTAATGTTCAGCCATAGTACCGGTAAGGTTGATGGTAATGGCTTCCATTCGCTTGCTCTGTCCGGTCGTTCCGGACAAATCTCCATCGGATACTTTACTCTGCCATCCTGTCCCCTGCACATGAGCACTGTACTCCACTGTTCCAGCATACGGCTGATTGTCAAGTGTCACTTTCATGCCTTCCAATCGGAGAGATTCTCCCGTCGTTCCGGCCTCATTTCCGTTTGCCGAAGACTGCCATCCTTTGTCCTGCACATGTACTTCGTATTTGATCCCTGCCGGTTTGGAGCTGTCATATTCTTTGTATGCATTTTTCACGGATCCAGGGGCACTTTTACCTTTTTCTACAAGGCGGATTTCAATTGCTTCCAGGCGATAGCTGTATCCTGCCGTTCCCGCCGGTGCATCATTTTTTGCCCAGCCAAGCCAGCCAAAATTCTGCGCATGCACTCGGTAATAAACATCATAGTTTTCTGCCATCTCTCCGGTCAGCCGGATTTTCAGAGCTTCCAGCCGTTTGCTTTGTCCGATGACTCCGCCTGTTGCATCGTTAGATACGTAATCCTGCCATCCATATGTCTGTACATGAGCGCTGTATTCAATATTTCCGGCATATTTCTGTCCGCTTAATTTGATCTTCACTGCCTCCAGCCGTTTGCTTTGTCCTGTTGTCCCGGCTGTTGCTCCATTGGACACATAATTTTGCCATCCATATGTCTGTACATGAGCGCTGTAGGATACGCCTTGTTCTGCGGCCGGTGGTTGTGCACCGGATCCGCCCGTGCCGCTTCCGGTATTTACTTTTGTTATGTAGTCCTGGCTCGCATATGCATACATCTGATTGTAATCATAGTTTCCTGTGTCTGTCCTTACGGTCTCCCGCGCGCTGTCCAAAACCCCATCGCTTTGGACTTTATAAAATCCGGATATCGGATCGTTTTCCAGCAGTATGAATGTGTAACCCGGATTTTTTACTGTGGAATAGAGCTTTGTGGAAGATGCGGATCGTTCTTTTCGGACATTGAGCGTTGTGTAACCTGCAGTCATCACATCTTTGACACCAAGAGTGTAGCGTCCTGCATCTTTGTTTCCGGCTGCCTTGTCCAGATTCCATGCCACATTTGCCGCCTTTTCTCCCCAATAAGGGTCTGAAGCATAGTGAACGTTAATCCCGGCTGCCTTGTTTCCGAGGAATCCGCCTTTATAGTAACTGTACCCCGGGCGAAGATATCGCATGGACATATACGTCTCGGAAAAATCCTTGATACATGTGGATACGTCCGCATAGTAATTGGCACTTTCTCCTGGGGAAGAATCTACTGCATTTAGTCCAAAGAGATTATTTTTTGTCTGAGCGATATTACTCTTTCCCCAGGCACTCTCATTTGCCGCCACACCTGTCATCAAAAGAGCGTTGGTTCCATATGTATTCTGTTTGTTGATGAACTCACTTCCCATATTGTACATCTTGGATGAAGAATCTGTCTTGCTGTTGATCGCAGCATTCAGTTCCGATGCACTGAACGCGGTCTTGCTCCTCATTGGAAGGAACTGAAAATAATTATAAAACGGCTGGGATGGATTCACAGAAGCTGTTCTTCTCCCTGCGGAGTAATCACTTACCATATCGGTAAGCTTATCTTCTGTATAGAAATAATGTCCATCGTAACTGTAATACTTTGTCCCGCTTTTCAGATATGACGGGGCCGGTCCGTTGTCCAGTGTACTTCCGTATGTCCCATTCTGCATGTTTGTAGCAATATAATGGATCAGGCGCCCATTGGACACTGTGTAATAGCTTACCGCTTTTGCGGCTGAAAAATCCACAATCTGGACATCTGATGCATTTACAAGACCAATGGTTCCGGAAAGCATAAACCGAACTTTTCCGTCACTCTCGCCAAGATAAATCCCATCTGCCCCATACGGTCCGTACGTATACCCGGACTGGTTGGTCCCTTCCATCGTAAAACTGGTCGTCTGTCCGCTGGCTTTCGTGTTAAAGTTTACAAGCTGAACAGCCGATGATCTGGCAGCTCTTCTCCCCGTCTTCTCTTCCACGATACCGCTTTCCTGCTCTTGCTCCAGCACAGTACCGTCCGTCTGCATCCCTGTGACGGATTCAATTCGCTGTGGGTTTTCATCTTTCAGTGTCTCTTCGGCCTGCGCAGTTTTTACTTCTCCGATTCCTGTGAGCAGTAAAAATGCTGCGAGGATTATGCCTGCTTTTTTCCAGTATCTCACATTTTCCTCCTTACTGTGAATCCTCTTTCTAATCTAGTCTTCTGTTTCTGTCATATGGAGATCTGCAATCATTCGGCGGTACATTTCTTTCAGTCCATATTGCGGCTTCCAGCCGAGTTTACAAAGTTTCTCCGCGCTTAAATGCATCTTCACATCAGGGGCGTAGCCGTATGTCTTTGCATCCTGCGGGATATCAAACACAACTTTTGATCTCCCTTTACCAAATTCTTCCGCTACCATCTGTGCCATCTCTGCAATGGTTCTTGTCGTCTCCTCGTTGCACACGTTGTAAGCCTGACCGACATCCCCTTTTTCCAGAAGAAGTGCGATGGCGCGAATGACGTCTGCCGTATAGCAATAATTTCCATAAGACTTGCCTGCTGTGTGAAGGACGATGTCTTCCCCTTTCACAGCACTTCTGGCAAACTGTGCATAGACACGGTTGTCGCTTTTTTGCACGCCCGCACCAAATGTCTGTGCCAGTCTAGCGATTCTGACCGGGACATGGTATTCATCGGCGTAAGCCGCACACAGGCATTCTGAGATTCTCTTTCCTTCTGAATAGCTGCTGCGGACATTCAGAACATCGATATATCCAAGATCTTCCTCTTCGACCTTCTCAAGCTTCGGGTTCGTCTGTCCATACATTTCCATAGAAGATAAATATACCATTCCTTTGCATTTTTTCTCTTTCGCCAGCTCAAGAATGTTTTTTGTTCCCTGGTAAGATATTTCGATAGTCTCCACCGGATTATCCACAAAGAACTTTGAAGTGGTGGCGCTGGCCGTATGGACGATATAGTCTATCGCACCGTCGATTTTGACCGGCTCGGCCAGATTTCCCTCAACAAGCAGCAGATTCGGATCAGATACTGCGTCCTGAAAAACATCTTTTGCCTTCTCCAGGCTGCGGATAAATCCGATGACTTTTATCTTCTCTCCCTTGTCCGCATGCACATTGTAGTAAAGAAGCGCCCGTACCATCAGAGATCCGATAAGCCCTGTGGCCCCTGTCAACAACACTGTGCTTCCAGCCAGTTTTCGAATAGATTCTTCCCTGCTGATCATCTCAAAATCTTCTGTCAATATTCCCTTCACTTTTGCTTCCCCTTTCCTGTATTTTTCTATACACCGAAAAGCTGTGAATTTTCATCGGCTTCCACAAGCGCCTTGAATGTATAGTAGTCCATCGGCGTTGTGATCTTGATATTTTCCATTGGTCCTTCTACAAGATAGAGTTCCTTCCCATAATGGGACATCATGGAAGCAGAGTCGATGAAATCGCTTTTTCCTTCCATCCTTGCTTTCTCGTGATTTTCAAGGATTTCATCCAGGAAAAAGCACTGAGGCGCCCTTGCAAGCATACAGTCTGCTCTCTCGATAATCTGATCTACTGTCTTTTTATCATCGGAGCGGATGATCGTCTCGATAGCCGGAGCCACCGTCACGGCACTTCCTTTTTCTTCCGTCATAGCAATACATTCGGTTATCAATTTTCTGTTGATCAGCGGCCGTACGCCGTCGTGAACCAACACCACACATTTTTCCTCCCGGGCGATTTCTCTTGCGGCACACAGACCGTTGTAAATAGACTCCTGTCCGCTCTCCCCGCCAGGAACGATCTTTGCCACTTTTGTCAGGCGGTACTTCTCCACCAGCTCTTTCAAAAAAGGAATCCATTCTTTCACGCAGGCGATGGCGATGGCGTCAATCTCACTGTGACTCTCGAAATGTTCCAGCGTATAGACGATGATCTCTTTTCCGTACAGTCTCAAAAACTGTTTGGGAAGCGCTTTGCTGTTCATTCGCTTCCCGATTCCCCCGGCAAATACTACTGCAATATGTTTCATCTTCAATCACACCTCTTCTATCTTTTGCCCATTCTTTTTTTCAGGAAAATAAAACGTGCATACACTCTGGAAACATTCAGAAGAAGACCGTACTTTCCTTTTACAAAAAGCCGGACGACACCTTTCTTCGTCATGGACAGCCTCTTGTCGCTTCCTTTTTTCTGCACATCACGAAAGGCTTTGCTTTTTCTCAGCTTTCTCATAAAGTCTGTAAGTTCAGACTTCGTCATATCATTGTCGCTTCTGCTGAGGAGCATCAAAAACTCCGTTAAATATTCCGCAGATTTTTGTATCCAGTCTGAATGGAAATCCGGATTCGATTTCAGATGCTGAAAAAGCTCATACTCTGCTTCCGCAGAGAGAAGACAGGAATAAAGCATATTTCGGTTAAATTTCTTGAATGTGCTGTGCTCAAATCTCTGATAGTATTTATAGCCAATTTCCGGATTTAACACTTGCTTTCCGGCAATTTGGAAAATCTCATAATTTAATACCCGGTCTTCAAATCCACATTTGATAGATGTGTCGAATTTGAGATGATTTTCCGTCCAAAAACTCTTTTTGTACATACCGTTCCAGATATAACTGAAATAACGTTCTTTTTCTGCTACTGCATAATATTTCGCCGCGTGTTCTCTGTCGAAAACTCTGAATTTTTTGAATACATTTGCCCGCTTGTCCACATATCCGTTCGCAAACGATTCTTCAATACTGCATCCATACTTTACTACATCGGCGTCATATTTTTTTGCAAGTGCATAGTTCTTTTCCAACACATCCGCAGCCAACTCATCGTCGTTGTCGATAAAGACCAGATATTCTCCTTCCGCGTGATCTACCGCAAAATTTCTCGTAGCACAAATGCCCTCGTTTTCCTTGTGGAATACTCTCACTCTCTTATCTTCTTTATATTTATCGCAGATTTCTCCGCTTCTGTCCTTAGAGCCATCGTCCACAAGCAGAAGTTCCATATCTTCCATCTTTTGATCAAGAACGCTCTTGATGGCCGTCTCAAGATATTCCTCCGAATTGTATACAGGCATGATGACGCTGACCTGAATCTTACTCATTTTTCTTCCTCCGAACTAATCATATTTATGTACCGTTGCCCTGAGTTTCCTTGTCAGAAACCATTTGTATAATTTCGCGATGACTACGACGGTACGGTCGTGCCTCTTTGCAAACTCCCAAAGCACGATTGCTTTTTTCTTGTCTCTTTGCCATATCTCTTTCCAAGTTTTTTTGTCAAATTCATACTGAAAGGCAGAATACTCATGGAGATGGGAGATATACTGCGTTCTTTTCTTCATGTTCCAGTCACAGTTCCTGTGATAAAGCTGTACCATAATCGGGATAAGATGGTGTTTTGCACTGCTGATGACAGACTCTGTACTTCTGCTTTCAAGCCCCATTTTTTCTTTTACTTTCTCTTCAATCATACCACTTCGGACAAGACCGTTGAGACTTTCGATATTGAATACGCTCGAAGTACTTGTGGCATAACGTTCATAGTGCTTAAAATATACCCCTGTATTTGTAGCAAACCGCTTTGTGTGCACAAGAAACTCCAGACAAAAGGCTGTATCCTCTTCCCCCTGCTTAAACTCTGTCCGAAAATGCAGACGGTACTGGTCGATGACTTCCTTCCGGAACAGTCCGTCCCATACAGGAGAAAAGACATTGCGATCCCGTAGTACATAGTAGTTTTTTTTCAGTTCTTCCTTGTCATAAAATCGTTTTTCCAGTTCTCTTACGTCTTTTTTGATAACTGTGCCTTTTTCATCAATTGTCTCCGCAATCCGCCCGGATTTTACCAGATCAGCATCAAATTCTTTTGCCACTTCGTAATTATCCTTCAGCCATCCTGGCAGACAATCATCATCCTGGTCTGCAAAGGCAATATATTCTCCTTTTGCCTCTTTAATCCCCGCATTTCTGGCCCCACAGATTCCCTGATTACTCTGATGGATTACCCTTACTCTCGGATCTCCTTCTGCGATCTTGTCGCAAAGTGCCGCAGAATTATCTTTTGACCCGTCGTTTACAAGGATCAATTCGATTTCCTTCAAAGATTGGTTCAGAATCATTCCTGATGTGCGCTCTATAAATTTCTCGCCGTTATAAACCGGCATAATCACACTAACTTTTATCATATATATATCCTCTGTTTCTATCGGTTAAAAATACGTTTTTTTACCTCATGGACTGTTTCTTTCAAGAACTCTCTCTTCCACACAAGATAAATCAGGTACATACACAAATACAGACCTGTGGAAAGCCATGATTGGATATTCCAGCTGATCAGGATAAATCCCCCTGCCAGGACGCATTCCGCAGCCATATCCTTCCACAGGGAAAAGTGCAGTGCTCTGGACAGCAGTGCCTCCCCAATACAGCAGCGAATTCCCATCAATACCGGAAGCATTGCAATGGCAAACGTCAGATTATCCAGAAGATAAACTGTGATTCCTGTCCCTATAAGCGTGATTCCCACGGAAATCCAGTTGATGATCATAAACTGTTTCTCTCTGCGCAGTGCTTTCAGATACGTGCTGATCAGCAAAGTCAGCTTACTCTCAAACACACACATCGGAAACAGAAGCGCCATATACTGAAGACTCTCCGCATATTTTGGCAGCCACCAGGAAAGGATCACTTTTGCAGGATAATAGACAATCAGAAGTCCAAGAACAAAGATCATGAGAATGTTCCTCATCTTGGTATATATCTGAACATAATGCTCCTCATCCATATTTTTCAGCATCGGATAGATTACAATACTTACCGCACTGATAAAGGCCAGAAGAAGATTGGACGCTGTGATCGTCAGAGAGACTTTTCCGAATACTTCCACGGACCAGTGATTTTCAATGGCAAACCGCACGATTCCGACAAGAAGCTGCCCAGCAATGTTGGCGATCATCAGCTTGATTCCGATACTTACATTGTCCCACGCTTCCCGGATTCCATTTTTCCAGTCTATTACCTTTCCTTTGACGATATCTTTACATTCTCTGGAAAGAAGGACAAGAGTCAATCCCCTGGCAAACAAATCTGCCCCGATCAGAATCTGGAAATTCCGAATACCCGCTGCAAGGAATCCAATTACCAAAACAGCATAGACGATCTTTTCCAGCAGATAGTTTCTCGCATAATCCACAATCCTGTTTGTAGTCTGCAGAAGATACTGAAGAAACGTCCGCGGAATCTGCAGGACACAACAGAATGCTACCGCCAGAAGCACAGCTTCTTTATTTGCATCATCGCAGAACAGATACGTCGCTGCACCAAAAATGAGAGCAAGGATGATTTCAAATATAGTCAAAAGCCAGAACTGGGAATGAAAATATCCTTTGTCCAGCTCACTGTATTTTTTCCCGCCAAATTTCAGATATACTCCGTCCGCCCATCCAAAATGAAAGAATCCCACATAGGACGCATAGAAAAGATACAGCTGCCAGTATGAATATTCCTTTACTCCAAGTATTTTAGGGACAAACAGCACCAGTATCATAGATACCAGTGTATTTGTCCCGTTGGCCAGCACAGAGTATGAAAGATTTTTTACTACACTTCCAACTTTCATAAATACCTCACTTTAAAAAACACTTTTATAGATCAGCACATTCATTTCTCCTGCTGACATAACAAGATAGATCAGATCAGCGCCGATTACTGCAAGCAAAAGCAGCGCCTTTTTCCATTTTACTGGTTCCGTCGTCAACAGATTTGGTATAAAAAAGATGGAACACATAAAAAAGTAATATACAAATCTCTGATATTCCGGAAGCCATGTACAGAACATGGCCATAATTGTTCCGATCATCGTTGAGTTAAAAAAGATCCTGTTGTTCTCATCTGTGCGATTTTCTCTGCTCTTTCCAATCAAAAACAAAATCACAAGCTCACTGACAACAATCATTGTCAAATATGGTATATTCAGCGAGTACGTTTTTGATATATAGTTTGACTGCAGATATCTCGGCAAAAAAGTCTTAAACAGAAATGTCAGAATATCTGTCAGGAAAAAGTTGATCGGCAGTGCGCACATGCTAATGACGAAATAAAAAGAAAATTTAATCTTTTTATCCAGTATAAAGTAAAACGGTATCATTACCAAGGCGGTAAAATGAAAACTAGCAGCAAGAAGGATACAAAGCGCATACTTCCAGAATTTCTTTTTCCGGATATACTGCATTCCCCACAGCACAAAGCCCATCGTAACAAACTGTCTGATCTGATTTAGCCCGAGAAGAAAGAAATAACCGCTTGTAAAAAACAGCAGGTAACTGAGCACATAATTTTTCGAATACTTCCAAACACACAGAATCAGCAGGGCATATGCGATAAAACACGTAATAAAATATACCCACTGGAAATCCAGTCCTGCATCAATAACAAAAATATTGATCAGCTTGTACGCGATATCCACATCCTGCTCTCTTCCGGCCGCGATATTCTGATAATATCGGTAATAATTGGCATAATCGTTTCCGACATAGGACATTCCCGCATTTACAATATACATAGGGATAAAAGTCCCTGCCATCGCCAGCGCAGCAGCAGCATACTGAACTTTATTCTCACAAACTGTTTTTCCTGCTGACACACACCTTTGCCTGCTTTTCTGCCATGCCCAGGCAAAGACGAGTGTGAACAGCATCATAATCATATAGGTACGAATAGGTCACCATTCCTTTTTATTCGACTCCAACGACACCGACAATCTCAACATCGTATTTGTAAAAAGTCTCCATTTCTTGTTTAATTTCTGATTTGATTGTTCTTCCGATTACTTCGACAAGAACCACTTCACCGATTTCCTTTGGATAATCTTTTCCAGAAATAAGTGGAGAAGGTACAAACAAAAACCGTTCTTTTCCTTCTCTTGCATTCAAACATTTACTCAGCGCTCTGGCAGTTTTTTCTCCTTCATTCGCACAAATCGCTATTTTTCTGTCATCACTGTATTTCATATGAACATCAGACAGGATGATATCAGCCAGTGTCCCCATATCGGAAAATGCCGTCTTATTTCCTTCCAGCCCTGCGATTGCTTTACGGATTAGTCTGCTAACCACTCCGCCCTTCTTTGCGTAGTAAAGCCCATATGTTCGCAAATCAACAAACTGAAGCTGTCTCCATACGATAATCTTTCTTGACATCATATACATCAAAAATACAATGACCAGGGAAACCACAACACCCAGCACTACTCCCCAGACACATCCTTTGATTGTCTGCACGATTACCGTACGCATGGACATAGTAGAGACAGATGTACTTCCAGCTCCGGCGTTCCTTGTCGGGGAAGCCCCAGCTGAGATATCAGGGAGATCATAACGAATAGCTTCTGAAACTTTTGAATATTCAAAATCTGGATACTGCTCTCCTACTCTCGCTGTAAGCATCTGTTCATAGTCATTTACTACTTCTTTTGAAAAATCTTGGTTCAGGGAATAGAATCCGATTGTGACGTAATTCTCATTAACCGTGACGTTGAACTGTCTGCGGAAATCGTATTCCACATATTCGTAATTCTTCTCCTTATCAAGAATATATCCATACTGAGACATCAGTTTTCTCATCTCATCGCCATACACTTTGGCCTGCTCAAAATATTTTGCATGCATTTCTTCCATGATAGTTTCATCATTTTTCAAAGCATTGTACGCGTATGCGATTTCTTTGCCCCTGTCTATGCCAGTCTCTCCTACCACCTCGTAATTCGGCCCGACATTGATACTGATCTCCGCCCAGCATTTCAGCGGCTCCGAAACTGTCGCTTCCTGAGTTGGTTGTGCAGGCTGGTTCTGCTGTGCTTTATATGTTCCGTAAAGATCCTTAAAACGGATCCCTGCGAATCCAATCGTTGCAATACAGATAACAAGAATGACCAGCTTCAGCTTTCGCATAATATAAGCAATAAAATCATTCAAATCGTAAAAATTTTCCATATACCTGTCCCCTTTCCTATAATACTCCCTCTATCCTCTTTGCCACGATCTCGGCTGCATGACCTGTCTCCCGGTACCCAAGGAATTTGTGATGCTCTTTTATCTTTTCATTGTTCTTGTTCTCATCAAACGAACAGATAAGACTCTGAAGCTCTTCGTTTGTTTTTGCAAGCGGAAATGCCCATGTCTCTGGATCCGTATAAAAATTTCTCTCCCGGCTGTATTCTTCCAAATCCGGCACAAAGAGAAAGCCGGGCCGAAACATCAGGGAATAATCCCATATTGTAGAAGAATAGTCCGTAATAAAAACATCTGATGCCAGAAGAAGTTCCTGCATATCCGGATAATCACTGGCATTGATGCAGCCATCATATTTTGTTTTTTTGACAAAATGATGTTTCCGCATCAAAAATACCCATTCTCCTCCAAAACGTTTCCTGAGAGCTTCCAGACATCCTTCTGTATCCAGCTCAGAAGTGAATTTGGCACTCTGTTCCTCGCCCCGATATGTAGGCGCAAAAAGCACAATCTTTTTCCCTTCCTGGATACCAAAATAGTTTCTGACTTTATTGAGAATCTCTTCTTTCCGACCTGCCAGCAGAAGATCATTTCGCGGCATTCCACACTCAAGAAACCGTTTCTTCGGGACCATCTTTGCTGTTGTCATAACCTCAGAAAATTTCCTGCTGCTGGACAAAAATACATCCGTCTGCCTTCCACATATTTGATTGATCTTGAGATCCACCGTGTGCTGATCCGTGATAAAATCCACTCCTGATCTTTTGTATGCACCGCCCCCATGCCAGGTGTTGATAAACATCTGAGATTTTCTCTTAGGCAGAAAGCTTCCGAATCCATCATTGCTGATCAGCACTCTCGATGTCAGCATGAAGTAAAGATCTTTCAAAGTTCCAGGTTTCACATATGTAGTATCCTTTTCCTGCGATACTCCGTCATACTGCCATACATATTCGTATTTTTCCGGATACTTTGTTTTTAAGTACTTGTAAATATATAGAGGATTGCATCTGATCCCGCTTCCTCGGTCTGCGGACAAATAGATTCTATTTTTCTTTACTGGTACGAGATAGAATGCCCTTAACCCAATCCGGCAGGCATATATCATCATCAATTTCAGATATTTCACTCTTTCACTCTCCTTACCTCTTCTGTTTTAATACTGAAAAAATCATTGGAAGTGAATTCTTACAGATAAATATCACTCTGCCGAGCAGAAGAATACCTGATACACATCCTGTTTTCAATACGCCGATCATAACTGCCAAAAGCTTACCGTCCGACTTTGCATACGGCAGCAGTTCTTTGAGAAGAGGTTCCTTTAACAGAGTACGAACCCACTTTCTCCTTCCTTTATGCGACATTTCTGCCCTTTTATCACAATTGCGCTGGATGGCGGAAAAGATATAACGCACATACAATGCACCAAGCACACTTTTCACGCTGCTCTCACACATTCCCCATTTCTGATATTGCTTATAGATCAAATCGATTCTTTTGCGATGCAGTTTATAGTAATCAGAGACAAACTTGGACGTCAGGCTATTATCCATTCTTTTGTTGTAATGATAGCCGCAGAATGGGAGTACATTCATTTTTCTGATATGCATACAGAAATTCACATTGAAAAGGATATCTTCAATCAACGTGATTTTTTCAAACTGAAGTCCTATCTTGTTTAAATAGTCCAAGTCGTACATCTTATTCCACGCGTATCCGTACAACGTTTGTTTTTCCAGATCGATGACTTTTCTGCGGAGTTCCTCCTTGTTTTCGTAAATTTCACGTTTAGGACAGATTACTTCACTGTGATGGAGTCTGTCTTTCTCATCGTAATAGTCCTCCGTCAGACCAAAAAGAATCAGTTCAGCCGGATTTTCTTTTACTGAATCAAAAACCATCGCAAACAGGCTGTCTTCCACAAAATCATCTGAATCCATAAACCATATATATTTCCCGCTGGCATATGTCATCCCTGTATTTCTGGCCATACTAAGCCCTTTATTTTCATTATGATGGACTGCCATGATCCTTTCATCGGATGCAGCCAGCTCCTCGCACAATTGCGGACATCCATCCGGAGAGCAGTCGTCTACCAAAATAATTTCAAAATCCGTATATGTCTGCTTCAGTACACTGTCTACCGCCTTTTTTAAATGCTTTTCCACATTGTAGACCGGCATTACCACACTGATAAATGGTCTTCTCTCTTCCATTATCTTCCCGCCTTTAACTTCGTAAAGAGTTTTGTGTTTTTCGTTTTTACATATGTGATGACCTTTGCTTCCAAGTACGTAAGAACAGTACTGTTCCATTTGATAGGCAGAAGCATCACTTTCATGTAGAAGGAATGTGGTCTTGCCACTTTGACCATCTTTTTGACTCTTGGATTTGCAAGCATCTTTTTGATTTCCTGTTTCTTTTCCTTTGTTGTCATCTCACATTTCGGATTTGTGATATTTTCCACGCACCCAACAAAACGTTCGATGTAACGTCTCGCAATCATTTCTTTGCTTGCAGCATCCCCTACGTGCCATCCCTTGTACAAATCCAGCATCCAGCCATGCTCTTCCTCACGCTTTTCGTACATACCCGGCCGGTATGCTGCAGTCTCTGATTCTGAACGTGCTCTCAGGAAATGATAGTACTGTTTATGTGTTACCGTCACTCTCTCTACGTTTCGCACGATACTTACATTGAACGGGAAATCGTCCCAGAATGTTTTTGGAAAGCGAAGATTGTTGTCCATGATATACTTGGACTCAAACAGTTTGTTCCACGGTGTGTACAGGAGGTTCTTGTCAAACAATTTGTATGCGTTCCGGCGGAAAGACTCCTTATCCGGATACACTGCATCCTCTACAAAATAATCATCTGTCACATAGTTATCTTTGTCATAGTACGTATCGATAAAAAATCCGGCAACTACAAGCTGTGCATTGTCCCTCTTTGCAAGATTGTACATATCTTCCAGCATCGTCGGCTCTGCCCAGTCATCGGAATCCATGAAGTACATATATTCCCCTTTTGCGATTTCAATAGCCATATTTCTCGCGCTTGGAGCTCCGCCGTTTTCTTTGTGGATTACCTGGATCCTTTCATCTTTAGCAGCGTAAGCGTCGCAGATCTCGCCGCTTTTGTCCGGAGTACCGTCATCTACAATGAGAAATTCCCATTCTTTGAGTGTCTGCGCCTGGATACTTTCGATGGCCTTTCCCACATACTCTTCCACCTTATATACCGGCATGATAATACTAACTTTAATTTTGTTTTCTTCCATAACGCGCTCTCCTATTGCAATTCTTTTTCCACAAGTCCGAATGCGGATTCGATGACCTTGTCCATATCATAATATTTATATTCCGCAAGCCTTCCGCCAAGAAGAATCTCCTCTTTGTCAGCCAGCTCTCTGTATTTCTGATAGAGTTCCTGATTTTTTTCATCGTTGACCGGATAGTATGGCTCCATACCTTCTTCCCAGTCTGTCGGATATTCTTTTGTGATCACAGTCTTATCCTGTGTCCCGAATTCAAAATGCTTATGCTCGATCACTCTCGTGTACGGAGTCTCCCTGTCTGTGTAGTTCACTACGGCAACTCCCTGATGGTTTTTCTCATCAAGCACCTCCGTCTCAAACTTCAGGCTTCTGTACTCCAATTTGCCAAAGCAGTAGCCATAATACGCATCCAGCATCCCTGTATAGAGAACCTTTTCTCCAAGGGCGTTGTATTTTTCTTTGTTTTCATTATAGTCCACGCCAAGTTCCACATCGCAGCCTTCAAAAAGCGCGTTGATCAATACATTGTATCCTCCGATCGGAATTCCCTGATACAGATCGTTGAAATAATTGTTATCGTACGTATAGCGCACCGGGAGACGTTTGATGATGAATGCCGGAAGATTCTTGCAGTCTCTTCCCCACTGCTTTTCAGTGTACCCTTTGATGAGTTTTCGGTAAATATCTTCTCCAACAAGGCTGATGGCCTGCTCTTCCAGATTCTTCGGTTCTCCCTTCACTGCTGCTTTCTGTCTGCTGATGATCGCTTCTGCTTCTGCCGGAGTCGCTACACCCCACATTTTGCTGAATGTATTCATGTTGAACGGCATATTATAAATTTCCCCTTTATAGTTGGCGATCGGGGAATTTGTGTAACGGTTGAATTCTACAAGAGAATTGACAAAATCCCATACTTTTCTGTTGCTTGTATGGAAAATATGGGCTCCGTATTTGTGTACGTGGATTCCTTCCATATCTTCACAATAGAGATTTCCCCCAAGTGTTTCCCGTTTTTCCACGATAAGACATGTTTTTCCTGCTTTTCTTGCAAAATATGCAAATGTCCCGGCAAACAGCCCGCCTCCAACAATGACATAATCATATTTTTTCATACTTTTATTCCTCGCTCTCCGCTTTTTTAAATATATATTTTCTTGTTTCGTTTGTCTTAAATGCTTCCGTACTGTCTGACTTCAAAAGTACGATGGCAGTCTGAAAAATAAGCTGGATATCTCTCAATATATTGAACTGTTCAATGTACATCATGTCCATGATCAGTTTATCTTTTGGGGATGTATTGTATTTCCCTGCAATCTGGGCGTAACCGGTTAAACCAGCTTTTACCCGGAGTCGATATCGGAACTCCGGAAGTTCTTTTTCGTATGCTTCCACATTTTCCAGCATTTCAGGACGCGGGCCGACAAAGCTCATATCGCCTTTCAGGATGTTGATCAACTGCGGAAGCTCGTCCATCCGGATTTTTCGCAGGATTTTTCCAGGTTTTGTGATACGGTCATCATCGTCAGTAACCGAACGGTTTTCCACATTCTCTTTCATCGTGCGGAATTTATACACTTCAAAAACACGTCCGTTCAATGTCGCACGTTTCTGTTTGAAGAAAATATGTCCCCCGTCGTATGCTTTGATAGCAATGGCACTCACGATCCAAATCGGAGATGTCAATATTCCAAGAATGATAGCCAAAGACATGTCCAAAAGTTTTTTCATGACACGCTGCTCCATTGTCCAGGTCTTTACATTGGCATTCAATACAGACACATCGTCCAGAAGATAATACTTGGCACTCATCTCTACAATGTCCTCAATCTCCGGGTTGAAATAAATGTTGATCTTGTTTTTGTAACAGTATCTTACAATCTCACCCCGATACTTCAGCGGCACATCATGGATAAAGACCGTATCTGCCTTGCTTACTGTATCCAACAGATTTTTGTCTCTGTAATCCATAATATAGTCAATCTTATACTGTTTTTTGTATTTCAGTATTCCTCTTACGATATTGTCCAGACTTTCCTGGGAAGAAGTTACAATACAGCAGCTTTCCGGTTTGTGGATCGCAAAGAAAAGCGCATTCCCTCCATATGCAAAAATAATAATAATGATAAGCTGCACGACAAAACTGATAGCAAGAGAGCCGATACTGTCAAGTCGGAAGGCATAAATACTCGGTGTGATCGTATTCATGATCATCAGCTGAATGTACGTTACAATATCTGTAAACAAAACTGCAAGAGCAAGGGAATAGATAATAGGCTTACTCTTTCTTCTGCCCACATCAAATTTTCCGTATATGCTCAAAAACAGGAGCCCTACGATGCAGAATGTGGAAAATGTAATTCCCATCGTTCTGGAAAGTATGATCAGTGTTGGATTCTCTCTTGCCATGATCAGCATGAAAGTCCCCATGAGTAAGATGTATAATACCAGTTTGATCATAAGCCACATTGTGGACTCAAATTTCTTCAATTCTCTTTTCATAGTATACCTCACCTGCCTACAAACTCTCTATATTATATAAGATTTCCTATCTTTCCGCAAGTTCTTACATCTTAAAAATTTCTTATCGTGTAATATTTTCGTAATAATTTGTTAAAAAGAAAGAGGAAATGTCCGATTTTCCGCGGGAGTTTGACAGTTGCATAATTAAAATAGTACGTGCAGGCCGCATAAAGCCTG
>NZ_JBKSWG010000028.1:0-26613 GCF_047234585.1 Sellimonas sp.
TCTTGTTATCCAGCCCTCCGGCTGTATCGGTTGAGCAAAAGTCAGCGTGGGATTGATGTGGTATCTTTATCTAAGTGAACCCCCGGTTTCCCATCTGGATACTGTTCTGCTGGATACATTCAATGTTTCAGCTAACACTTCCTGCGTTATATTTTTTTCTTTGCGTAGTGTTTTTAAAAACTGGCCTACTTTTTTCTGATCCATTGACTTTACCTCCTTCACGAACAGATTATGTCAAAAGTTCATTTGTTTACACGACACAAAGTGAGAAAATGACGTATTTTCCAACCAGACACGTATGTCCGGTTGGAAAACCAAAGTTTTCGAACACTGTATTTCCACTCTTCTTCTCTATTATACATTTTCATTCTGGCATTGAGAAGATATTTTGTCATATGGTCTACTGTACTGCTGGTAAAGTGCTGCATACTAGTGTAGATGAAAAATGAATTCTTCCCAACACTCTCCCTTCCTCAAACGTTATAATTATAGAAGATCAAAATCAGCATGCAGCGCTGCTTCTGTTTTCTGATTACATTTATTCAAAGGAGAAAACATAATGCTGGAACAGTTTTATAAAGACTGCCGCAATGAGTTCATCGGATGGTGTACTACCCTTACCCACGATCCGCTGCTTGCAGAAGATCTGGTCCATGAAGCATTTCTCCGTGCCATGGAGCAGCATCTGGCAACACTGGAATCTCTATCATATATACAGAAAAAAGCCTGGTTTTACCGCGTCATAAAAAACATGTATATAGATTGGATCCGGCACCAACGTTTTGAGTCTGTCTCTGAGGAGCTTCCGGTATACGGCGGTAATGCCCCAGAGTATGACGGTATCGACTGGGAACTGCTCTTTGATACTCTGCCTGGAAAAGAAGGTGTGTTCTTTGCCATGCGTTATCTGGAAGGCTATACTTCCACGGAAATAGGTAACTTTTTTCACATTCCTGCCGGTACAGTACGTGCGCAGCTTTCATCAGCTCGAAAACATCTCAAAGCGGCTTTGAAAGGAGAAAATTATGTCTGAGAAAAAAAATCTTATGATCAACTGTGATGTATGTGATGCAAGAAATGCAAAAGAGGAGTATCTTTCAGGATATGAACAGATTATGATAAATACTGATTTACTTCTGGTAAGTGCTGAGAGCCGGGGGATTCTGGAACGGCTTCCTGCAATCTGCAATACGGACAACACTCTGGAAGTGGATGACAATGTTAATCTTATCTTCCAGAATGGAAATTCAGAAATCAGCAGCGCATCTGCGTTCCCGGTCAATTCCATCCTCGCAGTCAATGGGAATTTGATAGTTCACTCCGGTACTTCCAGGAAGGTGCTGGAAACTCTGAGGGCAATAAATGTAACCGGTTCGCTCCTGTGTCCTGTGTCTCTTCTCACATGCATAAAAGATCTTTATGTAACCGGAGAGATAAAAGCCTATCCGGACGACTGTATTGTCCTCTCCTCCATATTTACACCCGATATGTATTTTCATCTCCGTGCAAAAGAAGGGCAAAAGTACTATGCGGAACAAGAAATACGCCTAACTGATTCCGACATAAATCTGGCAGTTTTACGAAATAAAAAAGTACAGTTTATCTCGCCTCGCTTTTTTGTTCCTGCTGAAAAGGCATCAGATGCTCTGGAACTTTTTGACGAGACAGCCTCAATGGAGATAGTCCCGCATGGATACGTTTTTGTCGGGGAAGATGAAGAGCTTAATCAAAAGCTTCTGAAAAAATACGGGAAACGTCTTTACTTCAGGGGAGATCTGGATCTTACTGAGGAAAACACTCCTCTTCTGTCCCAGCTAGAAAAACTGTACGTATTGGGAACTCTGTCTGTACCTGAAAATCTAAAAGACAGTTTTAGTCAAATTGACGTAGAATGCAGTTCTGTTAAAATTGTAAAAGAGGAAAAAAGGCGAATACTTGAGAACCGTCCTCGGATCATTTTAGATAGCAATATTCTTACCTCTTCACCGCAGGGTATTCTGGTTAGGAACTGCGCTATTCTTACAATCGATGTGAATATTACTCCCCGGGAAATTCTTGATCAGATAGAAATTATTAACTGTGCCAGGGTGGATTGCACAGAAAACCAGAAATCTGCCGTATACCAGAAGAGCATTAACGTGTCGCAAATTGGCAGCCGGAAAGAAAACGGAGAGCCCCGCGGTATGCTTGGAATTTTATTGAATCTGCCAGCAACAAAAATGATAAATGCAGATAAATATGTTTTATAATCTTAAAACATCTATACGGATTGATTGAACAAGAATTTATTGTTCTGCGGGGTTCTAATTGAATGGAGCCCCGCAGAACAATCTTTATCCCTTTATTTCCTACCTTATTTTGTCCTTATCCCTAAAATATTCTCTTAACGCATCTTTTACTGCCCATTTAACAATAGAGTATAAACCTAATGTTAAAATCAGTATAGTTATTATGATGATTGGTAACCATTCCATATTGTTTCTCCTATAATTTGATAGTCTGTAATGCTTTCTCTGTTTTCAAACATTATTTCACAATCATATCATACCCAAATGCGAAAACCCGCACTTACTTATGATATGGCTCGTTGGCGATAATTCTGTATCCTCTGTAGATCTGCTCCAGAAGGATGACTCTCATCAGCTGATGAGGGAAGGTCATCTTGGAAAAACTAAGCCGATAGTCTGCCTTTTTAAGAATTTCCTCATCAAGACCGATGGAGCCGCCGATGACAAACTGGATATGGCTCGTCCCGCCAACTCCAAGTCTTTGAATCTGATCTGCAAATTCTTCTGATGACAGCATTTTTCCATCGATGGCAAGCGCAATGATATACGCATCGTCTTTTAAGTATTTTGCGATCCGCTCGCCTTCTTTTCTCCTGATCTGGTTTTCCAGGGTCTCCCCTGCGTTGTCCGGAGTCTTTTCGTCTGCCACTTCCACGATTTCCAGTTTACAGTATCTCCCAAGCCTTTTCTGGTATTCTGCGATGGCATCTTTCAGATATTTTTCTTTGATTTTCCCCACGGTAATGACAGTTATTTTCACGTTTTCTCTCCTTATATCGTATGTATCAGCTTTTCTCGACTATAGATTTACGGGACAATGTGTTTTAATACCGGGATTTTCTTTAAGACCAGAATGATGCATACACAGATACCGTATATCACAAATGGCATGCAAAATCTCCAGGTATAGGAAGTTCCGGAAAGTCCAGTCATTGTCTGCAAAGTCCGGTAAACGATCATGTGCATCAGATAAACACCAAACCCGGTTCCAGCCAGGCTGGTCGTTATTTTCTTTGCTTTCTCACTTGCCAGTATCTTATCCCACGGCATATATTTTACCGCTACAAAGACTGCCGCCGCTAAGAATACAGATGGAAAATTCATATATCCCCAGAATGTCTGATTGAGACTTCCGCTTCGGCCAGACCACACGAGTGTCGTTCCATATCGGATGACTGCGCCTGCAATCCCAAGGACGTAAAACAAAAGCCTCGTCTTTCGGGACATTTCTGTCGTGGAAATGAGATACCCGAGCAGTACAAAGAGCAGATATCCCCCTGCTGCCGGGAACTGAATGTAACCGTTTATCGGGATTTTCAGCAGTGTGCAGGTAACCGGATAAACAGAATAAATCAAAAATGCCATTGCCGTCATATAAACGAGCAGTTTCTTGTAATCCTTTAATACAGAAACAACGGGCAGGGACAGATATACCATAAAAAGAGGAATGAAAAACCAGTAAACATGTTCCGTCGTCGTATTGGTAAACATATTTACGATACCCCGCACCCCGCCTTCCATCTCCATTTTTCCTGTGGCGACTTTCAGCGCCAGATTGATCAGAATCCAGATAAAAAACGGGATAACCGTCTTCAGGATCCTTTTTTTGAAAAATACTCCTGTCGTATATTTATCTCTGTATCCCAGGAGGGTTGCTCCGGAAATCATAAAGAATACCGGCACCGCCCAGTACGCCAGTGTCTCTACCGCCATACTTTCTTTCCATGCACGGGTATACGAATAAATATGCGCGATTCCATTGCAGTGCATGAAAATTACGCACAGACAGGCGAAAATATTCAGTACATCAATATAGATATATCTCTTTTTCTTATCTTGCATTTTTATTCCTCTTCCTTCCCATCTCCACAGATTCGATACATATACAATTCATGCATGGCTCTTGTGGCAGTAATATAGTCTGCCTGGGCAGAAAATATATTTCCTTTCTCAGGGCGGATTCCGAACACCTGGTCAAATTCCAGCCCTTTTGCGAGATAGAACGTGGTTACAGACAGACCTCTCCGAAATGTACTGCTGTCCCGATCAATACAGAAAGCTTCCTGTCCTTCTTCTTTCAGGCATCTGCAGACCGCCTCCGCCTCTTCCTGTGTGGCAGTTAGGACAGCTGCAGTTTCATATCTGTCAGGTCCTGTTTTTACATTTTTTCTTATCTCACGCACTGCCTCCAAAAGTGTAGAAAATGCTTTTTCTTCTACCGGTTTTCCATGGCGCCTGAAAATCTCCACATCCATATTTTGCTCTTTGTACAATGCAGCAGCGTACTGTGCAATCTCACTTGTATTGCGGTAACTTTTTTTCATCTCGATCCTTCGAATCTTCTTCCCAAAAATCTGCGGCAGAAAGGTCAGCACATCCCTCGTCTTGTCATCCAGAGTCTGTGCACGATCTCCGAGGATCGTCATCGGACATGCAAAAAGCATATCCAGAATCACATACTGGAGATACGAATAGTCCTGCATCTCATCAATGACGAGATGACGAATTGTCTTTTGTGACTTTGCTCCGTAAAGCCGATATTTCAGGTACAGCATCGGAAATACATCCTCGTACTCCAGCTTTCTCTTTTCATATGGAACCTTCGGAAGCAGCGGATAGCCGCTCTCTTCCATAAGCCAGTTATAGATGACATAGAGGTCCTTTGTCACATACATTTGTGAGAATTTTTTTCGGATCTCCTCCAGATCTTCTTCCGATATATTCCGGTTATATAAAGTTTCATATTCATCGATGAGCGCCTCCATAATGGCATCTGCCCTGGAAAGAAGCGGAACATTCTGAAACTTGAAATAGAAAAGCCGTATCATCTCCTGCTCTGTTTTTTCAATTCCCCGGAAACTCACTGCTTTTAGATTTACCAGTCTCTCTTCCAGTTCTGCCAGAAACCCTTCTGCCATCCCTAAAAATTCACGGGACTGTTTCTCCCGGTGTCTTGCCTGGCACACATTTTTCTGCATCCGCTTTTCAATGTCATCGTACCTGTCTTCGCAGTCTGATACCACGTCCTGAAGTTCTCTGTACGCAAACAGATCAAAATTCAGTTCTTGAATAGCCTCCTCACCAAGCTCCGGAAGGATATGGGCAATATAGTCCGCAAATACACTGTTTGGCGAGAGGATCAAAATATTCGAGGACTTAAGATGTTTTCGGTCATGGTACAGAAGATAGGCTATACGGTGAAGAGCCACCGATGTCTTCCCGCTGCCCGCTGTTCCCTGGATTGCCAGTATCTTATCTTTCGTGTTGCGGATGATGGCATTTTGCTCTCTCTGAATCGTGCGGATGATATTTTTCAGTTTCACATCTCCATTGCTTCCGAGCTCTTCCTTCAAGATTTCATCATCGATTTTCATATCGCTTTCAAAAGCATAGATCATTTTTCCGCCGCGAATCTTGTACTGCCATTTGGAAATAATCTCTCCTTCCAGTCTTCCAGACGGGGCATCATAATACGCTCTTCCCTGATCAAAATCATAAAACAGACTTGCAACCGGGGCGCGCCAGTCATAGATCAGCGGAACTGCACCGGTTCGCTCTGCAAAATTTCCAATCCCAATATAGAAAGACTCCGGCCGTTCTTCTCCTTCGTAAGTAAAGTCCACCCTGCCGAAAAACGGAGAATCCAGCATTTTTCTGTATCGATGTTCCTGCTTTTGCTTCTCCTGATTTGCATTTACACTTCTTAAAAGCGCCTGTTGGTTATCGTAATCTTCATATCCATACTGATCCATCTCTGCACGGTTTTCCCAGTAGTACTCATGCATCCCGGCAATATCCTGCCGTCCTTCTTCGATCTCTTTTCTCGTTTCTTCCAGTTTCTTTTCTATTTTTCTCTTAACTCCATTCAGAAACTCTCTGCATCTAAGCTCCCGGTATATCTTCTCCGAAAGCGGGATCGGGATATTAAGCCTCTGTGCTTCCTCCACGAGATATCCTCCAAACGTCTCTATCTCCGACGTTTTTCCGGCCTCCATATCCCTTTTCAAGGAACTTGTGGATCCTTCTGAAAGATGCAGGAATCTTTCGTACTCCTCCTCCTGATAGTTCTCTCGAATATGGATATGCTTTGCTGCAGCAACAGAACATGCTTCTCCAAGAAGCGTCCTTAATTCCTCACGTCTTTTTTCATCTGTCTGCAGGTCTTCCACATTGGCATTGTAATATGCCGTCTCTACATTATAGGCGCAGTTGAAAATATATTTTTCCCAGACAGCCTGATCTGCATCCTCGTATACTTCACAGTCAATTCCTGCGGCAGCCAGATATTTCCCCGCTTCCCTGGCAGCTTCTGCATCCTCTCTGGAACCGAGAACGAGCCTTGCATACTGTCCGAGCTGTGTGACACTAAAATCCGGATTCAAAAAAGAAGTAATATAAATCACGCAGTCTGAAACACGTCCTTTTCCCAGAAATGCTTTTGTCCTTTTTCCGGTGTCTGCCCCATTCATGACAGGCACAATGATCGTATGCGCGTCCACACAGTGTCTCAAATCCCGGCATACATCTTCCAGAGAGTAATTTTTTACGCAGAGGAAGATGATATCCTGAATCTCGCGGATCTCTTCTGCCGAATGTACAACTCTATGCGGCACAGCATGGATCTCTCCATTATATTCGCTGTGCAGGATAACTCCCCCTTTTTCTATGCTTTTCCCTCGCTCTCCTCTCGCAATCAAAGTCACTTGGCTGAATGTCCTGCAGAGCATCCCGGAAAGATAGCCGCCTACTCCGCCAATTCCGACAATCGTGATTTTGCTGTCTGTTTGCATGGTGTATACTCCTTCTCTATTTCTAAATTTCATGCCGTCGCTATGCGGTGCTTTTCGTCTCCAACACAGGCGGCTGCTTCGCAACCACAAGCACATCATCCTCCTGCATCTTTGTATCTCCCCGAGGAATGATCGTATCTTTGTCCCTCTTGATCATAATGACAAGGCAGCCAGGTGGAAGAGTGATTTCTCCAAGAGTCTGACCGATCCATCTGTGATTTTCTGTCAGAATAATTTCTTTCAATGCAATATTTTCCCTGTCCTCGAACTCCAGGGCAGCCAGCACCACAAGATCTCCCTTCTGAATTTTGGTCATCCCGTCAGGAACGATCGTTTTCTCATCTCGAATGACGAGAACGATCAGAAGTTCCTTGGATATTTCTATCTCTTTCAGTTGCTTATTGATCCACGGATGATTTTCCTCGATGTGCATCTTTACAAAACAGATATCACTCTCTTCCTGATAGTCATTGAATGTCTTACGGATATCCGCTCCCTGATCCATCATATCCAGCCTCCTGCATACCGACGGAAGAAGTGTTCCCTGAATCAAAATCGACATAATTACAATGCAAAATACTAGATTGAACAGATTATCCTTTAGCGGCGCATCCTGCAAAACGGCATAAATGGAAAACACGATGGATGCCACCCCTCTAAGCCCTGCCCAGGACACAACTCCGATCTGCTTCATCGGAGCCTTAAATGGCTTTAGCAGCAGGAACACAGAAATTGGTCTCGCGATCAATGTCAGGAAGACCATAATACCAAATGCCGGAATCAAGACTTCCGGAAGCTCTTTAGGCGTGACAAGCAGTCCCAAAAGAAAAAAGATTGTTACCTGAGCTGCATTGGTAATCACATCAAAGAAATGAACAAGATATTTTTTGTCCGTAAGAGACGCATTTCCCATCAGGATTCCGCACAAGTACACACTCAGATAGCCGTTTCCTCCGATTTGGTATGCAAATGCATAAGAGACGATTGCCACAGAAAATACAAGAACTGTCTTTTCATGCTCCACATGAAAACTTACATGCTGCAAAAGATAAACAGCCAGTTTTGCTGCCACTATCCCTACCAGAACACCCAAAAAAATCTGTTTTGCAAACATAACCGGGATGGAAATTGATTCTCCGGTCATAAGAGCAACGAGAATTGTCGTCATCATATAAGAAATCGGGTCATTGGAACCAGATTCCAGCTCCAACATAGAATCTGTATGGTATTTCAAAGCCATCTTTTTCGAACGTAAAATATGGAAAACGGTAGCCGCATCTGTGGAGGAGATGACTGCTCCGATCAAAAGGCTTTCCAAAAGAGGCCGATGCAGAACAAAGTAGACAAAACCGCCTGTGATCCCTGCTGTCAGGATAACTCCCATAGAGGACAGGATCGCAGATCGGACGATAACCGGCTTCGCCGCTTTCAGGCTTGTTCCAAATCCTCCGTAAAACATGATAAATATGAGACTGATGGAACAGATCGCCTCGGATATCACATAATCATCAAATGGAATTCGGAAGACTCCATTTTCCCCAAAACACATTCCCAAAAAAATGAAAAAGACAAGAGACGGAACCGCTGTTTTTTCCAGATAGCGGTTTGCCAAAATACAGATAAAAATTACAATTCCTATAAGCAGCAGATAAAAATTCATTTCTCACTTCCTTTTCTTAACAGTGCTGTTGCATTACGCAAAACTCTGCAAAACTCCCAAATGATGACGACAAAGAAAGAAAGGATGCACTCTCTTACGAATACATCCTTCCCTGCTTCTTCACAGATTATTTATCTTTCAGATATTCATGGATACCTTTTGCGCCAGCTTTTCCTGCTCCCATAGCAAGGATAACAGTAGCTGCACCTGTAACGGCATCGCCTCCGGCGTATACGCCTTCTTTGGATGTCTTTCCGAATTCTTCATCTGCAACGATACATTTCCACTTATTTACTTCCAGACCTTCTGTTGTAGAAGAGATCAGCGGGTTCGGAGATGTACCAAGAGACATGATTACAGTATCTACATCCATAGTAAATTCAGATCCTTCTACCGGTACCGGACGTCTTCTTCCGGATGCATCCGGCTCGCCAAGTTCCATTTTCACGCATTTGATTCCTGTTACCCAGCCATCTTCCTGGAGAATCTCAACCGGATTTGTCAAAAGATCAAAGATGATTCCTTCTTCTTTTGCATGGTGTACTTCTTCCACACGGGCAGGAAGTTCTTCCTCGCTTCTTCTGTAAACGATATGTACCTCTGCTCCAAGGCGAAGAGCTGTTCTTGCAGCATCCATCGCAACGTTTCCGCCGCCAACGACTGCGACTTTCTTTCCTGCAGCGATCGGTGTATCGTAGTTTTCATCAAACGCTTTCATAAGATTGCTTCTTGTAAGGTACTCATTTGCTGAGAATACTCCGTTGGCATTTTCTCCTGGGATTCCCATGAACTTCGGAAGACCGGCGCCAGATCCGATAAATACAGCCTCGAAACCTTCTTCTTCGATGAGCTGGTCGATAGTTGTGGATTTTCCAATCACAACGTTTGTCTCAAATTTTACGCCCAGTTCTTTTACTTTTTCGATTTCTTTTGCAACGACTTTCTGTTTCGGAAGACGGAATTCCGGAATTCCATATACAAGTACTCCGCCAAGTTCGTGGAGTGCTTCAAAAACAGTCACATCATAACCAAGTTTTGCAAGGTCTCCCGCACAGGTAAGACCTGCAGGACCGGAACCGATGATGGCAACTTTATGTCCATTGTGTTCCTTTGCTCCTTCCGGTTTGATATCGTGTTCCAGAGCATAGTCTGCTACGAAACGTTCCAGTTTACCGATGGAGATCGGCTCGCCTTTGATTCCGCGGATACATTTTCCTTCACACTGGGATTCCTGAGGGCATACACGTCCACAGATAGCCGGAAGTGCAGAGGAAAGACCGATCGTCTTATATGC
Source organism: Sellimonas sp. (assembly GCF_047234585.1). Classification (NCBI taxonomy): domain Bacteria; kingdom Bacillati; phylum Bacillota; class Clostridia; order Lachnospirales; family Lachnospiraceae; genus Sellimonas; species Sellimonas sp. The sequence goes on from NZ_JBKSWG010000028.1 coordinate 10,033, forward strand.
TCCTTCAAAGTCTCCTTCTTTTACTTCTTTGATAAATGCCGGAATGTCGATTGCAACCGGACATCCCTGAATACATTTTGCATTTTTACAGTTGATGCAGCGGGAAGCTTCTTCCATCGCTTCTTCTGCATTGTATCCCAAACATACTTCTTCAAAGTTTGTAGCTCTTACCTTCGGATCCTGTTCCCGAACCGGTACTTTTTTCATTACGTCTCCCATTAGTTGTCACCTCCACAATTTCCACATCCGCCGTGATGTGTATTGCCTTCCTGTAACTTCAGCATGGCTCTTCCTTCCTGTGTTTTGTACATCATCTGTCTCTTCATCGCTTCATCGAAATTGACAAGATGACCATCAAATTCCGGTCCGTCTACACACGCGAATTTGATCTCATCGCCCACATGAAGACGGCATGCACCGCACATGCCTGTACCATCTACCATGATCGGGTTCATGCTGACGATCGTCGGGATACCAAGTTCCTTTGTCATGAGGCATGTGAATTTCATCATGATCATTGGTCCGATAGCGACGCATACATCGTACTTTTTGCCTTCCTCTTTTACAAGTTTTTCCACCATGGACGTAACCATTCCGCTGTGTCCATAGCTTCCATCATCTGTACATACATAAAGATTTCCAGCGACTGCCTTCATCTCATCTTCCAGGATCAAAAGATCTTTTGTCTTGGAACCTACAATAACATCCGCATCAATACCATGCTCATGCAGCCATTTAACCTGCGGATATACCGGAGCTGCGCCAACACCACCAGCAACAAAAAGCATCTTTTTATTTTTCAATGTTTCAATATCTTCGTGAACAAATTCAGACGCACATCCAAGCGGCCCTGTAAAATCGCGGAAATAATCCCCCTCTTTTAAATCGGCCATTTTCTCTGTGGATGCTCCCACAATCTGAAATACGATTGTGATCGTTCCTTTTTCTCTGTCATAGTCACAAATAGTAAGGGGAATTCTCTCTCCCTTTTCATCCATTTTCACAATGACAAACTGCCCCGGTTCGCAATGTCTTGCAACGCGCGGAGCTTCAACATCCATGAGAAAAATCTTATCTGCAAGTTCTTCAGCTTTTAAAATTTTGTACATCTCTCATGCCTCCTAATTGTTATACTTTTATTATCATAAAATATTGCCGAAAAAATATCAAGTGCAATTATGTTAAAAATAGCTGTTTTTGACAAAAAACAAAGCGGGAAATGCCCGCTCTGTTTTCTGTTAATGTATCTTGTGTTAGAAATCTACTTCTGTTCCATAGTATGTACATGTAAGAAGTTTTTCCATTTCTGCAGGAGTGATGCTTCTCGGGTTGGATCCTGTACAAGCATCTCCAACTGCGAGTTCTGCGATCTTCGGAAGTTTTTCTTTGAATTCTTCCTCATTTACGCCAAATTCCTGTAATGTCTTCGGAATACCAAGCTCTACGTTAAACGCATCGATTTTTGCGATAAGACTGTTGATCAGAGCTTTTTCAGATGTTCCCTGAAGTCCCATCCTGCGTGCGATCTCTGCATAACGTTTTGCAGCCACCGGACATTTTGCATTGTATTTGATTACATATGGCAGATAGATAGCATTTGCGCATCCATGCGGAATGTGCCCTGTAGAAAATGCAGCACCTGTTTTATGAGCCATGGAGTGTACAATACCAAGCAGTGCATTGGAAAATGCCATACCTGCGAGACACTGAGCGTAGTGCATCTGTTCTCTTGCGTCCATATTGCAGTGATAAGATGCCGGAAGATAATCAAGTACCATCTCAATCGCCTGCAAAGCTAAAGGATCTGTGAAAGGTCCGTTCAATGTAGATACATATGCTTCGATAGCATGTGTAAGAGCATCCATCCCTGTGTAAGCAACCTGTTTTACAGGAAGTCCTGCTACAAGATCCGAATCCACGATAGCAACATCCGGAGTAATGTTAAAGTCTGCTAACGGATACTTCACACCTGTCTGATAGTTTGTGATAACAGAGAATGCCGTCACTTCTGTAGCTGTTCCTGATGTGGACGGAATTGCTGCAAATTTTGCTTTCTGTCTCAGTTCAGGGAAATTGAACGGAGTACAAAGATCTTCAAAGGAAGTATCCGGGTATTCATAAAATGCCCACATTGCCTTTGCTGCATCAATCGGTGATCCTCCGCCCATTGCTACGATCCAGTCTGGCTCGAATTTTCTCATAGCTTCGGCGCCTTTCATAACAGTCTCTACAGATGGATCCGGCTCTACACCTTCAAAAACGTCAACTTCCATTCCAGCTTCTTTTAAGTAGTCGACAACTTTGTCAAGAAAGCCCTGGCGTTTCATAGAACCTCCACCGACTACGACGATGGCCTTTTTCCCTTTCAGGTTTTTGAGCTCTTCCAGGCTTCCTTTTCCGTGGTAAATGTCTCTTGGTAAACAAAATCTGCTCATTGCTATCTCTCCTTTTCTTACATTGACATTTTTTTAACTATCCTGATTATACTCCTGTTTTTTTCTATTTTCAACGGGTTTTTATACTTTTTACATTTTTTTCAATTTTTTTTACATATAATGTAGAAAAGGAAAGGAAAATTTCTGAAAAACTATCTCTCATCCAAAGCTTCCAGTGTATATTCATGCAGCATTTTTCTTCGATATTCATCTAGCTGAATCATCTGTGAATACAGCATATCTACCATAATCAATATTGGAAATTGTGGAGAAATGGCTTTTCCCTGCTCCAGATTTTCTTTCAGAGCGAACAGCATTACCTCATCGCAAAAATCAAGGAACTGTTTTTCCGCGTGCGCAGTCATAAGAATCACTTTTGCCCCACACTTTTTCGCTATTTTTAAAGACTCAATAACAGCTTCCGTCTTTCCGCTGATGCTGATTCCGATTACTGCGCACTCATCATCTAAAAGCACCGAGTTCATTTTCATGATATGTTCGTCTGTGATAGCTTCTATATTTGCACCTATCCTCATAAATCGCAGCTTCATTTCCATTCCCACCAGGCCGGAGCTTCCTTTTCCATAGACGTAGATTCTCTTTTTTTTCGATAAAATATCTACGATCCGGATAATTTGTTCCTCATCCATCAGGGAATAACTTTTATTCAAAAGTTCCTGATAGCTGTTCAAAACTTTTTTAATGTGGTGACTTGCGTGCGGATGTGGAGATGCATTCCTTCCCTGCTGATAACTGAACAGAAACTCTCTGTATCCTGTATATCCGCATTTTTTCGCGAATCTTGAGAGAGATGCTTCAGAAACATATAGTCTTTTGGCTACCTTTTTGGAAACCAGATCTTCTTTTCCGTCGTAATGTATAAAGTAATCCGCAATGTTTTTCTCAAGTTCTGTAAACGTTTCGTAGATTGCTTCAATATGCGGTATGATATTTCTTTCATATTCTTCCAACTTCTATCCCTCCCGTAGTTTTCTTCATAACTCGTTTAAGGGAAGACTAATGTCTTCCCTTAAAATTATAAAACGCTCCCAGCATCCCTGCCTGATTCTGATTTTCGGCGAACGCCAGCTTCGTATGCTCTGCAACAGACGGAATAAGATATTTTTCCAAACTTTTCACAAGGCGGCCCTCCAAATACTCTTTCTGTGCCATAATACCGCCGCCAAGTACAACGACTTCCGGATTGATCACATAGGAGATATTAGCGATACCCATCCCCAATACGTCTACCATTTCATCGATTGCCCGGATGCAGTCTACATCGCCCTTCTTTGCCTGTTCAAAAACATATTTTCCATTGATCGATGCTGAATCTACATTCTTATAAATGGCCGTTTTTTTCACGAGAATACTGCTTGCGCCCAAATCCTGAAATTCTCCGCCCGGAAGATGCATATACCCCACTTCACACCCGCTCCCGGAAAAACCATGAAACACTTTGCCGTCTATGATGATCGCTCCGCCTATTCCAGTTCCTATTGTAAGGCAGACGCTGATACGACTTCCCTTGGAAGCTCCTGCAAAATTTTCCGCAAGTCCCGCGCAGTTTACGTCATTCTCTACCTCACATGGTATCCCAAAGGCTTTTTCCATGCTTTTCTTTATTTCAGTCCCTGTATAGTTCGGAATCAACGGTGCTGCATAGATGATTTTTCCTTCTTCACAGTCTACCATCCCTGCTGTGGAAATGCATATTCCTTCCACAGCATATATTTTTAAATATTCTTCAGTAATCCTATGAATTTTTTTTAGGATTCCTGGTCCTCCATATTTCATGGCTTCTGTAGATATTTCACCAATTTCACAGAATTTTCCGTTTTCTGTAATGACGCCATGTTTGATGGAAGTACCTCCTATATCAATACAGATATATTTATTCATCCCGCTGCTCCTTCTTCTTTGCTGCTTTTCGCATTACACTATTTTATACGGATTTTGAAAATTGCTTTTTTGATTTTCATAGATTCGTCTGCTTTCACAGCCGTCCTGTGTGCATCTTTCGGATAGCAAAGCAGGAAGTCTCCTTCTTCCAGAACAACATAACCGTTTGCTTGTCCATTCATCGGAAGAAAATCATCTTTTTCTACAAACTCTTTCTGATCCAGATTATCTATGAAGTTGATATCGATCCGTTCTTTTCCTGTCAGCATTAGATGCAGATCAAGGTAATATCGATGCGCTTCCCAAAATCTGTTTTCTGTGTCCGTTGTTTCATATTCTACGATATTTACAAAAAGATCATCGCCATCAATTTCATGACTTCCTTTTTCATAGCTTGCAAGATCATGTTCTTTTGCATACGCAAAACATTTTAATATATCTTCTTCTAAAAATCCATACTCTTTTAAATCTCTGATATTTCCAAATACCATCTCGGTTCTCCTTTAACGCAGCTTATTTGTTGTAGATTGTTGTGTTTGGAGCCGGCTGTGACTTGTCGCCTTTTACATTTCTCCAAATGATACTTGCCGGAATTCCCACAACTAGTGATACAGCAATGGAAATAATAGAGTAAGACCAAATGGAAATTGTCACATCCGGAGCTACAACCGGCACGCCATATTTGATAAAAATCATAACTGCAGAAGCTGCAATAAAGGCAAGTACTGCTCCAAACGTATTTGCTACTTTTGTAAATGCACCGAGAATAAATGTTCCGATAAGAATGCCAAGTACAAGTCCCATAAATCCATTGAACCATTCATAAGCAGATTTTACTCCTCCGTTGGCCAGTACCATAGCAACAACGATAGAGAAGATTCCGACGATAAGTGATACATACTGGCCAATTTTTGTCTGCTTTTCAAAGCTTAATTGTTTTTTGGACAAACGCTCCTGGATATCCAGTGTCCAGCTGGATGCAACAGAGTTTAATCCTGTTGATAAAGTAGACTGTGCTGCCGCGTAAATCGCCGCAAGAAGTAATCCAGTAACACCGACCGGAAGTTCAAAAGCAATCCAGGATGCAAAAATCTGATCCTGCTGTGCTGCCGGCGGAAGCGGATTTCCCTGTACCTGATAGAATACGTACAATGCTGTTCCGATCAAATAAAATACGGTTGCGATGAAGATGGAAAGTCCTCCGTTTGCAAGCATCATCTTGTTCAGCTTTTTTGTATCTGTTGTCGTTGTAAACCTCTGTACAATATCCTGGCTGGATACATAAGATCCCATCGTATTGAATCCGGCTCCTACAATCAAAAGAAATACACTGTCTTTTAAAATATTTGCATCGAAAATCGGCTGATTTTCTGCAAGGAATTTGTGTCCTTCCGTGAATTCGTGGAAAACAGCTCCAAGTCCGCCGTCAATGTTGCATAACAGGAAGATCAATCCACATGTAACGCCGATCAAAAGTACAGAACCTTGGATGAAATCTGTCCAAAGAACAGATTTTAATCCTCCTGTATAGGAATAGATGATTGCGATAATACCCATAATGATAATCAGGATATTTACGTTGATCCCCATCAGGCTGGATAATACCATACACGGCAGATACATAATGATAGACATACGTCCCACCTGATAAATAATGAACATTACAGCACCAAGGACACGAAGACCTTTGCTGTTGAATCTAAGTTCCAGATAGTGATATGCTGTATCAATATCCAGCTTGCTGTAAATCGGCAGGAAAAACCGAATCGTTACCGGAATTGCCAGCAGCATACCAAGCTGTGCAAACCACATGATCCACGTTCCTGCATAAGAGTTCCCGGCCAAAGACAGAAATGAAATTGGACTTAATAATGTGGCAAAAATAGATACAGATGTTACCCACCACGGTACGGTCCCATCTCCCTTAAAGTATTCCTTACCTTTCATTTCCTTTTTTGCGAAATGAAGGCCTGCAAACAATACTGCCGCCAGGTAAAGAATCAAAATAACCAAATCAATTACGGTAAAACCCTGCATGTGTTACCTCCCTTTTCTAATCGTGTTTACAGATGCTTCGCTTTTGCTGCACAGACCATTTCCGCAGCTTCTTTTGCAATTACTTTATCCATTTCCTGAAGATTTTCCAGCGGAAGACGTACCCCTCCGATATCAAGTCCTTCATTCGCACGCAGCATCTCTTTTGCCACTGCATACATATTTGCATGACTGGAGCACATCTTATAGATGATCTCATTAATGTCATACTGCAATTCTATCGCTTTTTCTTTTTCTCCAGAGATGATCAGTTCATTCAATTTCAGGAAAAGTTCCGGCATGACACCATATGTACCGCCAATTCCGCCATCTGCACCGATTGCACGTCCTGCGACAAACTGTTCGTCTGGTCCATTAAATACGATAAATTCTCCTTTTGCTGCTTTTCCTGCTGCTTTGAACATCTGAATATCCTGTGTCGGCATGGAAGAATTCTTTACTGCAACGACTCTTGGATTTTTCATCATTTCTGCAAACAGGCTCATCGTCAAAGCTGTACCTGCAAGCTGTGGGATATTGTAAATCACAAAATCTGTATTTGGAGCAGCTTCGCTGATTGCGTTCCAATATGCAGCGATTGAATATTCCGGAAGTCTGAAATAAATCGGAGGTATAGAAGCGATTGCATCTACGCCTACACTCTCTGAGTGTCTTGCAAGTTCAACACTGTCTTTTGTGTTGTTGCATGCTACATGATTGATGACTGTAAGTTTTCCTTTTGCAACAGCCATCACATTTTCGATGATGAGTTTTCTTTCTTCTACTCCCTGATAGATGCATTCTCCTGAAGAACCATTTACATAAACTCCCTTTACACCTTTATCGATAAAGTATTGTGTAAGGGCGCGCACTCTTTCCGGACTTACATTTCCCTCTTCATCATAACATGCATAAAAAGCCGGGATAATTCCTCTGTATTTTTCTAATTTGCTCATTTTTTTCCTCCTAATTCTTCTTATTTTTTAATTTTGCGATTTCTTCTGTAAACGATTTTGTAATCAGCTGCGGACGTGTAATAATAGATCCTACCACAACACTGTAGCATCCAAGTTCAATGACCCGTTTTGCTTTTTCCGGTGTATTGATATTCCCCTCTGCGATTACATGATGTTTTGCCTGACTTAAAATTGACCTGATAATTTCGAAATCATTAGATTCAATCTTATCCCCTTTGCTTTGCTCCGTATACCCGACAAGCGTCGTTCCGATAAAATCAAATCCTAACTGATCCGCATGAAGCGCCTCTTCTACTGTAGAGCAGTCCGCCATCCATAACTGATCTGGATATTTACTGGTAATAGCAGCATAAAATTCATCCAGTGTGATTCCGCCTGGTCTTAACGATTCTGTTGCATCGATGGCAATAATTTCCGGTTTGACAGCCATCAATTCATCGATTTCTTTCATCGTAGGCGTAATGTATACCTTACTGTCTTCGTAATCTCTCTTTACAATGCCTATGATGGGAAGATCTACATTTTTTCTGATTTCAGCAATATCTTCCGGTGTGTTGGCACGGATGCCAAGCGCTCCTCCTTCCGCAGCTGCCCGCGCCATTCTTCCCATAATGAAAGAAGAATGGAGCGGTTCATGGGGCAATGCCTGACATGATACGATCAGATTTCCTTTGAGCTGTTCTAATTTTTGATTCATAGTGCTCTCCTTTCTGACTCCCTTTCTTGAACCAAGTATAACACTTATGAAAAGTCTTTCAACGTTTTACAGCTGTTCTGAAAATCTTTTCACTTCATTTTCATTTTTACATATGTTTTCCTGTTTTTCCCCCATTTTTTATAGTACATTTTGCACAATAAATGAAAGAGCTTTCATCTATTTACTTTTCAAAACGATGTGCAATCTTCAAAAACAGAATAATCCCCTGCGGATAACCGCAGGGGATTATTCTGTCTCCTCATTAAGATGAAAAACGATATTTTCTTGTCGTCACTTCGCTCTTTCTTCCATTCTTGTCAATCAATACGACATTCAGTTCCGTATCTTTATTTATCATCAGAGAACCAGTGTATTTCTGTGATCCTTCCGTCGGCTCACTTCCATCTGTAGTGTAGTAAGCCGTATATCCGTCCGGTACACGGATTTCAACAGCCAGTGCCTGAGTATATTCTCCTGTCGTCGGAGAAACTGCCGGCGCGTCTGCGATCGGGAAACGGATGGTAAAGGTCTTCTTTACTTCCAGACTCGGGATGCCTTTCTGGTTGACAAATATGGCACGCACTGTCGTCTCTCCTTCCTGACTTAACTGGATCGGATCTTCGTACTTCGTGCTGCTCTGTGTCGGTTCGCTTCCGTCAATTGTATAATAGATATTTCCCTTTCCTTTTGAACTTAAGGTAAGTTCTTGTACATCGTCGTACACTTCTTCTTCGTCCAAGCTGAATACCGGAAGTTTTGCCACATAGTCGTCAAGTGCTGTCAAAACTTCTGTGCTGGTACATTCGTTCATGATCGGCGAAATTTTGTCTGTCTGGTCAGAATCCACGTAGAACTCCACAGCGGCACGGTAAACACCCACACTATCCGGGTAATCTGTCACTGCTTTCTCAAAAAGTGTATCCGCCTTTTCCAGCTCTTTTTGATCCTCATAAGTCTTTGCGAGGTTCAGATATCCTTCTTCCCTTTTCCCGTCCTTCTCTATCGCCTTTGAAAAGAGCTGCTCTGCCTTTGCATAGTTTCCGTCTACGAGTGCCTTTTTCCCTTGATTAATTACCCCCGTATATGTATTCCGGTATATCAGTATACCAAGTCCTGCCAGGGCAGCTACGATCAGGATCATCCCCGCGATCAGCAGGCGGCGCAGTCTCCTGAGTCTTTTCATCCGTGCCTGTTTTGCCTTTTTCCTGCGCCGTCTGATTTGTTCCTCCGATAACATATGGTCTTGATTCGTTGTCCTTTGCATGATACGTCTTATTCTCTCCTCTTATTTTCGTGCCGCCTCCACACAATTGTACATAAGCATCGCTACTGTCATCGGGCCCACGCCTCCCGGAACCGGTGTGATGGCAGCCGTTTTTTCTTTTACCCGGTCAAAATCCACGTCTCCGCATAGTTTGCCGTCTTCTCCCCTGTGTATGCCAACATCGATGACGATGGCTCCCTCTTTGACATATTCTTCTGTAATAAGGCGCGGCTTCCCTGCCGCTGCCACAAGAATATCTGCCCGTCTTGTAATCTCTTTAAGATTCTTTGTCCTGGAATGTGCGATCGTCACAGTTCCGTTTTCCTGAAGAAGGAGAAAAGCCATCGGTTTTCCGACATTATTGCTTCTCCCTACGACTACACATTCTTTGCCCTCAATGTCAAATCCGGATCGTTTGATCAGCTCTATGACGCCCTCCGGTGTGCAGGAGCGAAATCCTTCTTTTCCAAGGCATAGTGCTCCAATACTTTCCGGAAGAAAGCCGTCCACATCTTTCTTTGGAGATATCATTCCCGTGATCTTCTCTTCATTGAGATGCTTCGGAAGCGGAAGCTGGACAAGGATTCCATGTACAGTGTCATCCGCATTGAGAGAACGTATCAACGCCTCCAGCTTCTCTTCTGTCGTCTCTTCATCCAGTTCATAGGATCGGGATTCAATCCCTACATACTCACATGCTTTTTTCTTATTCCGCACATAAACTGCAGATGCCGGGTCTTTCCCGACTAAAATGACAGCAAGGCATGGGGTAATTCCCCGTGCCTTTAAGTCTGCTGTCTGTTCTTTCAATTCATTTTTTATCTGATTGGAAATCGCTTTTCCGTCTATCAATACTGTCATATTCCCATCTCCTGTCTTTGCCGACCTGATACGGCATGTTTTAGAACAAACCAGTAATCTTTCCGTCATCTGTCACATCGATTCCGTTTGCCGCCGGTACCTTCGGAAGACCTGGCATCGTCATGATCGCTCCAGTAAGTATCACAACAAATCCTGCTCCTGCGCTTACATACACATCCCGAACATGGATATCAAAACCGCTTGGACGGCCAAGAAGTGTCTGGTCGTCTGACAAAGAGTACTGTGTCTTTGCCATACATACCGGAAGATTTCCAAATCCCATGCTTTCAATCTTTGCAAGCTGCTTTTCTGCTGCTTTTTCAAACACTACGCCATCTGCTCCATAGATTTCTCTGGCTACAGTACAGATTTTTTCTTTAAGAGGCAGGTCATCCGGATAAAGCGGACTAAAATGGCTTTCCTTTGTCTCCAGCGTATTCAGCACTTTCTCCGCAAGCTCGATGCCGCCTTCGCCGCCTCTTCCCCATACATCCGCAATAGCAAATTCACAATTTCTTTCTTCACAAAACTGCTTGACATATGCTTTTTCTGCTTCCGTATCGGATACAAAAGAGTTGAGGGTAACAACTACCGGCACACCAAATTTCTGAAGATTTTCAATATGTTTTTCAAGATTTACAATTCCTTTCTTCAGCGCTTCGAGATTTTCCTCGTTGAGATCTGCTTTCGCAACACCGCCGTTATATTTGAGTGCACGTATTGTCGCAACAAGCACGACCGCATCTGGTTTCAGTCCGCTCATACGGCACTTGATATCCATGAATTTTTCTGCTCCCAGATCGGCACCAAACCCTGCCTCCGTAATCGTGATATCGCTCATTTTTAAAGCCATCTTTGTAGCCTGGACACTGTTGCATCCATGGGCGATATTGGCAAATGGTCCTCCGTGGACAAGGGCAGGTGTATGTTCCAATGTCTGGATCATATTCGGTTTAATCGCGTCTTTTAGAAGAGCTGCCATCGCTCCTGTAGCTTCCAGGTCATCAGCTGTGACCGGTTCCCCAGCAAAATTATAGGCTACAATGATTCTTCCAAGACGTTGTTTCAGATCTGCAAGATTGTCGGCAAGACAGAGGATTGCCATGATTTCGGAGGCTACTGTAATAACAAAATGATCTTCCCTTACCATTCCATCCATCTTGTTTCCAAGCCCTACTACAATATTTCTGAGGACGCGGTCATTCATATCCACGCATCTCTTCCATACAACCTGACGCGGATCGATGCCAAGTTTATTTCCCTGCTGGATATGATTGTCAAGAAGAGCTGCAAGAAGATTATTTGCAGAAGTAATGGCATGGAAATCTCCGGTAAAATGCAGATTTAGATCTTCCATCGGAACAACCTGCGCATATCCGCCGCCTGCTGCTCCTCCCTTAATCCCAAAACACGGACCAAGAGATGGTTCACGCAGTGCGATCATCGCTTTCTTCCCTATTTTTGCCATTGCTTCGCCGAGACCTACCGTGATAGTTGTCTTTCCTTCTCCAGCCGGAGTCGGGTTGATCGCCGTCACAAGCACAAGCTTTCCGTCCGGACGGTCTTTCACTTTTTCCCACAGTTCAGCTGAGAGTTTTGCTTTGTATTTGCCGTAAAACTCCAGATCCTCTTCCTCGATCCCTGCCAAAGCTGCAACATTTCTGATATGTTCCATCTTCGCTTCCTGTGCAATTTGAATATCTGTCTTCATTTTCTTCCTCCGTTTCTGTCTCATCAGACATGTTCTTCTATGTACTGGTCAAACTGTTCTTTTGACATAAGAACCTTTCTCGGTTTTGTGCCTTCCTCTTCTCCTACCACGCCTGCCTCGTATAGCTGGTCCATGATCCTTGCAGCCCGGTTGAATCCGATCTTGAACACCCTCTGCAGCATCCCTATAGATGCTTTATCCTTCTCAATAATGAAATATCCTGCATCTTTAAAATATACATCCCTGTCATTACCCGGGGAGTCTGCAGATGCACCGGCAGTGCTGCTGGCCGCATTTGCCATGTGGCTCTCTACATTCTCATCATAAGACACATTTCCATTATTTTTCACAAGATAATCTACAACTGCCTGAACCTCTTTATCCGATACAAAAGAGCCTTGTACTCTGACTGGTTTCTGATATCCGGAAGGGTAGAAAAGCATATCTCCTTTCCCAAGGAGTTTTTCCGCCCCGTTCATATCGATGATCGTCCGGGAATCTACACCAGATGACACTGAGAATGCGATTCGGGACGGCATGTTTGCCTTGATCAGACCTGTGATAACATTGACAGATGGCCTCTGTGTGGCAAGGACGAGGTGGATTCCAGCAGCTCTGGCAAGCTGAGCCAGACGGCAGATAGACTCCTCCACTTCCCCGGGCGCCACCATCATCAGATCTGCAAGCTCGTCCACAATGATGACAATCTGAGGCATCTTTTCCGGACGTTCTTCCTCCGTGCTGATGTCTTTTACACTGTCTACTTTTTCATTAAAACCCTTCATATCCCGTACATTATACTGCGCGAAAAGCTGATATCGTTTCATCATCTCTGCTACGGCCCAATTCAGCGCTCCGGCTGCCTTTTTTGGATCTGTGACGACTGGTATGAGAAGATGTGGAATTCCGTTGTACACGCTCAACTCTACAACCTTCGGATCGATCATGATAAGTTTTACTTCATCCGGCGATGCCTCGTAAAGAATACTCATGATCAGCGTGTTGATACATACGGATTTTCCTGATCCGGTTGCCCCGGCAACAAGAAGATGCGGCATCTTTGCTATATCTGCCACAACTGTACGTCCTCCGATATCTTTTCCTACGGCAAAGCTAATCTTCGATTCTGCACGGCGGAATTCCTCACTTTCCAGGAGATCTCTTAATAGGACGGCCGAATTGTCTTTGTTCGGCACTTCGATTCCTACAGCTGCCTTCCCAGGAATCGGAGCTTCGATACGGATGTCCGAAGCGGCAAGATTCAGTTTCAGATCGTCTGCAAGTCCTACGATCTTGCTTACTTTTACCCCCAGTTCCGGCTGTACTTCATATCGTGTAACGGATGGTCCGCAGCTTACATTCGTCACTGTCACATTGACCCCGAATGTCTTCAGTGTCTGCTGAAGCTTCATAGCCGTCTCTCTCAAATGGCTGTCGGAATCCCCCCGACCTTTTTTTCCTTTTGTCAGAAGGTTCATAGGAGGTGCCTTGTACTTTTTCACAGGCTTTGCCGCCCGTTTCAGTATTTCTTCCTCGACACTTTCCCCTTTTTTCAAAGATGCAGCCCCTCTCTCCTCTTTTGGCGCTTTTATATTGGCCGGAGAAAACTCTACCATCCCTGCATCCTCCAGTTCCGACAAATCCGGAACGGCCTGCGCGGCATCATCCATATCAAGAGGTGTATCTGTACGGGACGTTTCCTCCTGCGCAGCCCGTGTAATAACGATGTCCTCCACGGATGATTTTTCCGACTCTTCTCCCGGTTCTTCCGACGCTTTCACGGGAACTACGATCTCCTGTATTTCCGGATCTCGTCCTTCCAAAGTAGTATCAAAAGAAACGCCTTCCACTTTTTTCTCCCGTCGTTTCTTTGGTTTTGCTGCCTCTTTTGCCAGACGCTCTTTTCGTCTTTCCTCTCTTTTCAGCTTCCCTTCTTTAAAGCTGGCAAGAGCCTTTTGGCCCCCGGATTTGATCACTTTCAGCATAGATCTCTGTGTAATCAATATAAGGCAGATCATCATCAGAAAGATGTCGATGACATATGTCCCTACAACGCCAAAAGCTGGTGTCATTACCTCCGATATACCTTCTCCGATGAATCCTCCGGCTTTGTTGACAAGTTCCAGAAATACACAAACAAGGACTACCAACACGGCCGCAGCCGAAAATTTCAGATAGGCAGTCCTGTTTCCTTTGTTAGATATTAAAAAAGCGCCCCCTGCAAACAGCAGAAATGGAAACAGATAGGAAACCTGTCCAAAAATTCCCTCCATAAAATCAGCGATAAACCGGCCGGCAAAACCTCCTAAACCGAAATTGCTGATCAAAAGAATAACAGACACTGCAAGAATAATGAGAATCCTAATTTCTTCCCTTACAATCTCTTCCCGCTGTATCTGCGCTTTTGTCTTGCGCTTTGTTCCTCCGGATTTTGTTGTTCCTGGCTTTTTTGCTGCGGATTTGCTTTTCCGCGTTCCTTTTGTACTGGAAGCCATGAAATATCCCCCTTGTGATTTATCTACCCGTATATTATAGCATCTTTAAAATGTGATGTCATTACCTATTTTCTCCCCGTGCTTTCCTGTCCCTATACTCATCAATAAGTGTATGGATCTTCCGGAACGCTTCCCGGATCCCTCCCACTTCATCGATCATTCCTTCTTCAACAGCTTCCCTTCCTTCCAGCAGCGTCCCAACATCTTTTACGAGTTGAGAGGGATCCAGCATCAACTTTTCGAGTCTCTTCTGCGTGATCCTCGAATGCTCAGATATAAATTTTGTGATCCGATCCTGTGTTTTTTCCATATTCCGGTAACTTTGAATCACACCGATGAACATTCCGCTTGACCGTACCGGGTGTACGATCATTGTGCCGCTTGGCACGATAAAGGAGTAATCTGCCGACACTGCAAGCGGCCCTCCGATAGAATGACTTCCTCCAAGGACAAGAGATACCGTTGGCTTGCTGAGCGATGCAATCATCTCCGCGATAGCCAGTCCCGCCTCAACATCGCCCCCAAGAGTATGAAGCAGGATAAGCACCCCTTCAATCTCATCGTTGGATTCGATCTCAGCAAGCTTCGGCAGCAGATGTTCATACTTGGTAGCTTTCGTATTTCCCGATACGGCCTCGTGCCCTTCTATCTCTCCTATGATCGTCAGAAGATACACACGATAGTCACTTTTCCCTTCACTTAGTTCCAGACTTCCCGTCTCTTTAATCTGCTCGGTCTCCTTCTCCTGTTTTTCCATGTTCTGCATCTCTTCCATAATAAAAACACCTCCACATTTTTTCCTATTATGTGGAGGTGTTTTCTTAATTATACATATGCAATTTTCTGAAAAAGCTTATACGAGCTCCAGCGCCTGTTCCAGATCTGCGATGATGTCATCTGCATTTTCAATTCCCACACTGAAACGGATCAGATCCGGCTGTACTCCTGCTTCCAGAAGCTCCTGCTCATTCATCTGACGATGTGTGTGGCTTGCCGGGTGCAGAACGCATGTTCTTGCATCGGCAACGTGCGTTACAATGGCACAAAGTTTCAGACTGTCCATCATCTTGACGGAAGCATCCCGCCCTCCCTTCAGTCCGAAAGTGATGACGCCGCATGTTCCGTCCGGCATGTATTTCTGAGCCAGATCGTAGTATTTGTCTCCTTCCAGCATCGCACAGTTTACCCAGGCAACCTTGTCATGTCCTTTCAGGTATGAAGCAACTTTTTTCGCATTTTCACAATGACGCGGCACTCTCAGATGAAGTGTCTCCAGTCCTACATTCAGAAGAAAGGCATTCTGCGGAGCCTGGATAGATCCCAGATCCCTCATGAGCTGTGCTGTAGCCTTTGTGATATATGCACCTTTCCCAAATTTCTGCGTATAAATGATGCCGTGATATGTCTCATCCGGCTGCGTAAGTCCCGGGAATTTATCTGCATGGGCTTCCCAGTCAAAATTTCCGCTGTCCACAATAGCACCGCCAACGCACATTGCATGTCCATCCATATATTTTGTCGTAGAATGAGTCACGATGTCTGCTCCCCATTCAAACGGTCGGCAATTGATCGGCGTTGCAAATGTATTGTCCACGATCAGTGGTACCCCATGAGCATGTGCTGCCTTTGCAAATTTCTCGATATCAAGCACTGTAAGCGCCGGATTTGCAATCGTCTCTCCCATGACTGCCTTCGTATTTTCACGAAATGCCGCATTCAGTTCTTCTTCTGTACAGTCCGGATCTACAAATGTGGCTTCCACGCCCATTTTCTGGATCGTATGTGCGTAAAGGTTATAAGTTCCTCCGTAGAGAGCTGAGGAACATACGATGTGATCCCCTGCCCCTGCAATATTCATGATCGCATAAAAATTTGCTGCCTGTCCGGAGGAGGTAAGCATAGCTGCATATCCGCCTTCCAGATCGCAGATCTTCTGAGCCACGGCGTCGTTGGTTGGATTCTGCAGTCTTGTATAAAAATATCCACTGTCTTCCAGATCAAAGAGACGCCCCATCTGCTCGCTTGTATCATATTTAAATGTCGTGCTCTGATAAATTGGAAGCACCCTTGGCTCTCCTTTTCCCGGTTTCCAGCCTGACTGGATACATTTTGTCTCAATCTTGTAGTTGTCGCTCATACACTTACTCCTCCTACTACAATATATTTATGGTTAATACCCCTTACAGCCAGTAAGGAATTACCCAT
>NZ_JBKSWG010000029.1:0-25563 GCF_047234585.1 Sellimonas sp.
TAGAGCGCTACGTTCGGGACGTAGAGGCCGCAGGTTCGAATCCTGTCACTCCGATATTTGTGAAAACCACAAAGTCCTAAAAAATGGACTTTGTGGTTTTTTTGTGCGCTTCGGACATTTTGGGCTGAAAGTGACCGAATCACATGGTTTGAAGTGTGTTGACTCTTGTACATAGACAGTATGATGATATAATGAAACATAGGAAACAGAAGACAGGTGGTATAGATAATGAAAAAACATAACACATCAGAGACAATAAAACGTGCGTCGGATTTTCCGCTCATCATGATCGGCGAAGGACTTCTGGTAGGGATTTTCGCGGGCTTTCTCGTTCTTTTGTATCGCATTAGCTTGACCTATGCGTCCGGATGGATGAATCAGATCCTTTCTTATGCCAAAGGGCATCCTTTCCGGATAGCCGGATGGTTTGTAGTCCTTTTCTGCATGGCCGTGATTGTAGGATTTCTCGTAAAATGGGAGCCGATGATATCCGGAAGCGGGATACCTCAGCTGGAGGGAGAGATGACCGGAAAACTCACTCAGAAATGGTACAAGATCATTCCGGCCAAGTTTGTGGGTGGTTTCCTCTGTCTGCAGGCGGGGCTTGCCCTAGGGAGAGAAGGTCCGTCTATCCAGCTTGGGGCTATGATGGGAAAAGGAATTTCGCGATTTTTGAAACGCGGGAAGACGGAGGAGAAGTTTCTTCTCACGTGCGGTGCCAGCGCAGGGATGGCGGCCGCTTTTCAGGCGCCATTGGCAGGTGTGATGTTTGCGATGGAAGAAATCCACAAAAATTTTTCGGCGGCAGTGTTTATCTCCGCCATGACGGCTTCTGTAGCGGCGGATTATATCACGTCCCAGGCCCTTGGAATGAAGCCGGTATTTGAATTTGAGATCGCCACGAATTTGCCGCAGAAATATTATATTTTCCTGATCGCTCTCGGGATTATCCTTGGCGTGATGGGAGTGTTTTACAACTGGTTTACATTGAAAGTACAGGGTATTTATAAAAAAATCCCATTTCCGGGTACGATATCTAAGGTTATGGTGCCGTTTGGGATAGCAGGTATCCTGGGATTTACTGTGCCGGAGATTCTTGGGAACGGACACAGTCTGATCGATCAGATGACTCATGAGAAGATGGTGTTTGGAACATTGCTGATGCTTTTTATATTGAGGTTTTTGTTCTCTGCAGTCAGTTTCGGAGCAGGAGTTCCTGGAGGTATTTTCTTTCCGATGCTTGTGTTGGGGGCATTTGTGGGATGCATTTTCGGTTATGTCTGTACAGATTTGTTTGGAATTCCGGAAATCTTCATCAACAATTTTGTCCTTCTGTCTATGGCCGGTTATTTCACAGCGGTTGTCCGTGCGCCGATGACAGGAATCATTCTGATCTTTGAGCTGACAGGATCCCTAAGCCAGATGCTGTCTCTTTCTGTTGTCACGATTGTATCGTATCTTACGGCTATGCTTCTGAAATCGGAACCGATCTACGAGAGTCTTCTGGAGCGGATTTTAGAGGGGATGCACGTGGAAACAGAGAAAGACGGCGGAGAGAAAGTGCTGGATTACTATGCAGTGACGGAGGATTCCGCCGTTTCCGGAAAACAGATCCGGGACATCCTGTGGCCAGAACACTGCCTGTTGGTGGCGGTAAAGCGAGGCGAGAAGGAGCTGATCCCGAAGGGCCGGACACGGATCATGACCGGGGACATTATCATTACGATGACAGATGAGGAGCACAATGGCGATGTGTACGACAAGATGCGCAGACTGTGCAGAAAAGAATAAAAGAGGCGAAAAATGTGGAAAATATAAATGATTTCAGTAAAGGAAGCGTAGCAAAAAATATCATGAATCTGGCGGTGCCCATGACGGTGGCCCAGCTGGTCAATGTCCTTTACAATGTGGTAGACCGTATCTATATCGGGCATATTCCCCATGCTTCCACGGAAGCGCTTACCGGAATCGGGCTGGCACTTCCTGTTATTACGATGATCACAGCGTTTGCCAACCTGTTCGGGATGGGAGGTGCTCCGCTGTGTTCCATCGCAAGAGGAGCCGGGGATACGGTAAGGGCGGAGAAGATCATGGGGAATGCTTTTACAATGCTTTTGGTTTCCGGTGGTATCCTGATGGCAGTTTCTTACCTGTTTAAGGAGCCGATGCTTTATCTTTTCGGTGCCAGTGATGTGACCTATCCGTATGCCAATGCTTATCTGTCTGTTTACCTGGCGGGGACTTTGTTCGTCATGGTAAGCCTCGGGATGAACAACTTTATCAATTCTCAGGGATTTGGCAAGATGGGTATGCTTACCGTCCTGGTGGGGGCAGTATTGAATCTTGTCTTGGATCCACTTTTCATTTTCGTGCTCCACATGGGTGTACAGGGGGCGGCTGTCGCCACTATCATATCCCAGGGAGTATCAGCATTATATGTGCTGGGATTTCTGAGAGGAAGAAGGGCGATTTTCCGACTGAATAAAAAAGCCATGAGGCCGGACGGGAAATTGATCAGGGAGATTACCGGGCTGGGTCTTTCCGGCTTTGTGATGTCGGTAACAAATGGAGCTGTTCAGATCGTGTGCAATGCCATGCTGTCACGGTACGGAGGAGATCTGTATGTGGGAGTGATGACTGTTATCAACTCTGTTCGGGAGATTATCACGATGCCAGTCAATGGTCTGACAAACGGAGCACAGCCGGTTATTGGATTTAATTACGGGGCTGGAGAGACAAAACGGGTCAAAAAAGCCATCCGCTTCATGGGAATCAGCTGTGTCATTTTTACGTGCATCATCTGGGCAGCCCTTTTCTTCTTTCCTCAGGTTTTTATTCATCTTTTTAATAATGAGCCGGAGCTTTTGAAGGCAGGTGTACCTGCTTTCCGGATCTATTTCTTCGGAATTTTTCTGATGGCGCTGCAGTTTGCAGGGCAGTCTGCGTTTGTGGCACTTGGAAAGTCCAGGCAGGCAGTATTTTTCTCTCTGCTTCGAAAAGCGATCATTGTGATCCCGCTTACACTCTTCCTTCCAATGGTTGGAAATCTTGGCGTCAATGGAGTGTTTCTGGCCGAACCGATATCGAATCTGATCGGTGGAGCGGCATGCTTTGCGACGATGATAATCACGGTATACAGAAAATTGTAAATAGAAAGATATATTATTAAAAACAGTGTCAAGACATAGTATTCTGCTTGCAAAATAAAAAGAAAGAGTGTAAACTGAAAATAAAGAAGTTTATGGTGCAAAATTCAGAAAAGAATCATGCTATGGAGGGAAGAGGATGGAAATTTTATCAAATCTGACACCGGAGACAATGCGCATTGTATGGCTTGCATTGTTTGTAGTACTGATGATCATTGAGATCGCCACAGTCGGACTTACGACAATCTGGTTTGCGGCGGGGTCTGCAGCTGCTTTTGGTCTTACCTTTACGGGGCTTTCGGTGGGCTGGCAGATCGGAGGATTTCTTGTGATTTCGATCGTCCTTCTTGTGTTCACAAGACCATGGGCGTTGAAATACGTCAATAAAAAGACGGAAAAAACCAACTATGAAAGTGCCATAGGACAGACAGTCCGTGTCACAGCTAGGATCAGCAATGCCGGACAGACAGGGAAGGTAATGCTTGGCGGACAGGAGTGGACGGCCAGATCCGCAGACAATCAAAAAGAGATAGAGGAGGGAAAGAATGCCGTTGTGGAAGCGGTAGAAGGCGTAAAGCTGATCGTAAGGGAAAAGGAGGAAAAGTAAATGTTGGCAATGAAAATTTTAGGGATTATCGTGCTGGTTCTTATTGTTCTGATTCTGATTTCCTGTGTGAAGATCGTTCATCAGGCGCAGGCGATCGTCATCGAAAGGCTCGGTGCATATCAGGCGACCTGGGGAGTTGGGATCCATTTTAAGCTTCCGATCATCGAGCGGGTGGCAAGACGCATCGACTTGAAAGAACAGGTAGTAGATTTTGAACCCCAGGCGGTTATCACGAAAGACAATGTTACGATGCAGATTGACACCGTTGTATTCTATCAGATCACAGATCCGAAACTTTTCTGTTATGGAGTGGCAAATCCGATCATGGCCATCGAGAATCTTACAGCCACGACACTTCGGAATATCATAGGTGATCTGGAGCTGGATCAGACGCTTACATCCCGCGAAACGATCAACACAAAGATGAGATCAGAGCTTGATCTGGCCACCGATCCGTGGGGGATCAAAGTCAATCGTGTGGAACTGAAGAATATCATTCCGCCTTCTGCGATCCGGGATGCCATGGAAAAACAGATGAAGGCAGAGCGTGAGAGGAGAGAGGCGATCCTTCGAGCGGAAGGTGAAAAGAAATCCACGATCCTTGTGGCAGAAGGGCACAAAGAATCTGCCATTCTGGACGCAGAGGCAGAGAAACAGGCAGCTATCTTGAGAGCCGAAGCGGAAAAAGAAAAGATGATAAAAGAGGCAGAAGGAGAGGCGGAGGCCATCCTGAAAGTCCAGAAGGCCAATGCAGACGGACTTCGTTTCCTCAGGGAAGCAGGTGCAGACGAAGCGGTGCTTACACTGAAGAGTCTGGAAGCTTTTGAGAAAGCTGCAGATGGCAAGGCTACAAAGATCATCATTCCGTCCGAGATCCAGGGAATTGCGGGGCTTGTAAAATCGCTGGCTGAGGTAGGACAAAACGAGACAAACTGATATTTGATCATAAAATGAAAAAATCGATGCACTTGTGCAGACGTCAGTCTGCGGCAGGTGCATCGATTTTTGTCTGATATCTAGATTGTGATCAGTTCGTACTGGCGTGTGCCAAGACCGATCTTTTCCGCATGCTCCAGGCAGTATTCCCAGCCGGAGTCCGGAGTTGTATTCACGAAATGGTCATGGTGGTCACAGAATCCCTCTTCATGCATACGGTCATCAAGGAGACTTCCAGGCATCGGCTTTTGGGCATTGCATGCATCCACACAGGCCTGATCGAGAGCAACCGGATCAAAACTTGCAAACATTCCGATATCCGGGAGGATCGGCACGTCATTTTCTCCGTGACAGTCACAGTACGGAGAGATGTCGATGACAAGATTGATGTGGAAGTTCGGGCGGCCGTCCAAAACTGCTTTGGAGTATTCGGCGATTTTCATATCCAGCTCTTTGACAGCGGAAGAGTTTTCGTTGTAGATGGCGTCAAAGTTGCAGGACCCAAGGCAGCGCCCGCATCCTACACATTTTGTGTGGTCAATGGATGCCTTGCGGTGCTCGTCAAAGGAGATGGCTCCGTGAGCACAGTTTTTGGAACAGGTCCGGCATCCTACGCAGCGTTCCTGATCGACCGTTGGTTTTCCGCTGTTGTGCATTTCCATTTTCCCGGCCCGGGAACCGCATCCCATTCCGATATTTTTCAGAGCCCCTCCAAATCCGGTGGCCTCATGACCTTTGAAATGATTCAAAGAGATGAAAATATCGGCGTCCATGATGGCAGTACCAATCTTTGCTTCCGTGACGAGTTCGCCGTCTTTGACAGGTACGTAAGTCTCGTCGGTTCCTTTCAGACCATCGCCGATAATGATCTGACATCCTGTGGAAAACGGGCTGAAACCATTTTCCAGAGCACTTTCCAGATGTTCCAGAGCGTCTTTTCTGCGTCCGACATAGAGGGTATTGCAGTCCGTGAGAAATGGTTTTCCGCCAAGTTCTTTTACAACATCCGCTACGGCCTTGGCCCAGTTTGGCCTTAGGAAGGAAAGATTTCCCGGTTCTCCAAAGTGAATCTTGATAGCTGTCATCTTTTTGTCAAAGTCAATGTCGCCGATTCCTGCGCGGCGGATGAGTTTCTTTAATTTTTCCGGAAGGCTTGTGCCCGGAAGGGCGCGGAGATCCGAAAAGTATACCTTTGATTTCTGTGTTTCCATATATATCTCCCTTTCTGAATGATGTTTGGATCAATCGTCTCTTAGTCCACAGTGAGCTCCAAAATATAATCGTCCATGACGAAGCCATTTCCGATATCTGTAACTTCTGAACGGACATTTTCGAATCCGAGATGACGGTATACGGCCAGCGTGTTTTCGTTATTTTTATTGCACGTTAGCCAGATTTTTTTCCATCCGCGTTTACGGCACATCTCTTTTAGGAATGCAGCCGCCTGGGAGGCAAGACCCTGTCCGCGGTAGTCCTTGTGAAGATAAAGCTTGCTCAGAAATACGCAATTTTCTTCCGGATGGATGCCCATATACCCTGCAAAAACTCCGTCTGAAAAAATCTGATAGTATTCATAGCCGTCTTTTACCTGATCTTTTAGAGCTGGGTAAGACTGAAATTTGCCGACCATGTAATTGACTTGCTCAAGACCGATGATGGGCACAAAATGTTCGTGCCAGATTTCATTTGCAAGTGCTGCAATCCTGTCCAGAGCGACGTCAGTCTTTGCATGTTCAATCGAAAATGTTCCCATAAAAATTCCTCCTTCAAGGCTGTTTTTTCAACCCCTTATCTGTTATTATAAATATAAGAAGAAATTACTGCAAGACAAAAGTTGAGGTGTGGCTTATGGAAAGCTTTGTGACATTAAAGGATGTTCGAAAGATTTACAAGATGGGGGAAGTGGAGATACGAGCCGCAGACGGAATCGACTTTGAGATAGAAAAAGGAGAGTTCGCAGTCGTTGTAGGACCAAGCGGCGCTGGAAAAACGACGGTTTTGAACATTCTTGGCGGGATGGATACGGCTACGAGCGGACAAGTGCTGATTGATGGCGAGGATATTACAAAATATAAACCTAAACAGCTGATCGGGTATCGGAGGGAGGATATCGGCTTTGTATTTCAGTTCTATAACCTGATACCAAATCTTACGGCGCTTGAAAATGTAGAACTGGCATTGCAGATTTGCAAGGAGCCGCTGGATGCAGAGACAGTTCTCCGCGAAGTCGGTTTGGAAAAGAGGATGAAAAATTTTCCGGCCCAGCTTTCAGGAGGCGAGCAGCAGAGAGTTTCCATTGCCAGAGCCCTTGCCAAGAATCCTAAGCTTTTGTTGTGTGATGAGCCTACAGGAGCTCTTGACTATAACACTGGGAAAGCGATTTTGAAGCTTTTGCAGGATACGTGTCGTGAAAAAGGGATGACGGTTATTTTGATCACGCACAATTCGGCCATCGCGCCGATGGCGGATCGTGTCATACATATCAAGAATGGAAAAGTATCGAAGATCATCCAAAATGATCATCCGGTGCCGGTTGAGACGATAGAGTGGTAATGGTGGTGACGATATGAAGAAGAAGGCATTGAGAAAAGAGTTTTGGATGGCAGTCCGGAAAAGCAAAGGCCGCTTTTTCTCCATTTTCTTTATCGTGGCGCTAGGCGTGGCGTTCTTTTCCGGGATACGGTCATCAGAGCCGGATATGCGTATCTCGGGAGATACGTATTACGATGAGACAAACATGATGGATCTGAAAGTGCAGGGTACCATGGGACTTACCGAAGATGATATCACGGCACTTTCAAAGGTCGAAGGAGTGGAGCGGGTCGAAGGGGGATACAGTGTCGATGCCGTCACAAAAATTGGCCAAAATGAAAAAGTCGTACATATTCAGTCGGATCTTCCAACCATCAACGACATTTCTGTGTCCAAGGGCCGGATGCCGGAAACGGTTGATGAGATCCTTCTGGATGAGGATTTCATGGAGTCATCCGGGTATCAGATTGGGGATAAGATCCGTTTTTCTTCTGGTACAGCAGATGAGATCACGGACAGCCTTGCCTCGGAGGAATATGAAATCGTCGGCGCCGGAAGCAGTTCCTGTTATATTTCATTTGAGAGGGGCAGTTCTTTGATCGGAAATGGAGAAATTGCCGGATTTGCAGTTGTCCTTCCGGATGCATTTTCCATGGATGTGTACACGGAAGCATATCTGTTGGTAGAGGGAGCCAGGGAGGAGACTGCTTATACCGACGGTTACGACGAGCGAGTCAAAGAAGTAAAAGAACGTGTGGAAGATATCGCGGATGCCCGATGCGAGGAAAGACTTTCACAGATTCGGGAAGAGGCAGACATCGAAATTTCAGATTCAGAGCAGGAGCTTCAGGAAGCCAGAGAAGAGGCTGACAGACAGCTCGCTGAAGCAGGACAGAAAATCTCGGACAGCGAAAAAAAGCTTTCAGATGGCAGACAACAGGTTGTAGACGGGCAGGAGGCGCTGGCATCTGGAAAGGAAGAGATCGACAGCCGAAAAGGGACACTTCAGGAAGCAAAAGATCAGTATGAGTCAGGTATGAGGGAGCTGCAGACAGGGAAAGATGAGCTGGACGCCCAAAGGAAAAGCTTTCAAGCCAAACGGGACGCCGCTTACGACGAGTTTGACCGACAGGAGGCCATACTAAAAGAAAATGAGGAGAAACTTGCCCAGACGTCAGAACTGATTGAAAGCGGAGAAGCGGAGATTGCAAAACAGGAGCCAAAACTGGAAGAAGCAAGAAAATCCCTGGAAGAAGGCAAAGAAAAACTGAATGCGGCAAAGGAGATTTTCCTTAAGGAGAAAGAAAAAGCGGAAGCAGAAATAGCGGAAAAAGAGCAGGAAATTCAGGAAGGTCAGGAGAAGCTCGATGAGTTTTCCAGACAGATCGAAGAAATGGAACGGCAGATTGAGGAAAATCCGGATCTTTCAGATATATTGACACCGGTTCTTGAGGATTTGAAGAAACAGTGGAAAGAAGGAGATGAAAAACTTCAGGACGCAAGGCAGCAGATAGAAGAGGCAAAAACTCAGTTAAAAGAGAAAGAAGAGGAGCTGAATATCCAGGAAGCAAAGCTTGCAGAGATGGAAAAAACTTTGGAGTCATCAGAGCGGATGCTTGCCGAAAAAAAAGAACAGCTTGCAGATGCAAAAGTACAGTATCAAGCGGGAATAGAAAAGCTGAATGCCGGAAAGCAGGCGTTATTGGATGCAAAAGAAGAGGCAGAGAAGGGATTTGCCATGGGGGAAGCCCAGATCCAGGAAGCTGAAGCCAAGCTTCAGTCTGCCGAGACACAGCTTATGGATGCGGAAAATCAGATCATTTCAGGCGAAAAGCTCCTTTCAGAAGCAGAAAACCTTCTTGTTGAAAAAGAAAACCAGTTGAGTGAGGCACAGCAGGCGATCCTCTCCGGAGAAAAAGAATTGGCGGAAGGAAAAGAAGAGTACGAAAAGCAAAAGAGAGAAGCTGAAGAACAATTCAAGGAAGCGGAGCAAAAGATTGCGGATGCCAGGGCTGAGTTGGACGAGATCGGCCTGCCGACATGGTATGTAAGAGATCGGGATATCCTTACCGAGTATACAAGCTACGGAGAGAATGCAGACCGAATGCGGGCTATCGGAGAAGTATTTCCGGAACTTTTTTTCCTCGTGGCGGCACTCATAAGTTTGACGACGATGACCCGTATGGTTGAGGAGGAACGAGGGCAGATCGGGACTTTGAAGGCGCTTGGCTATGGAAAGAAATCCATTGCGGGAAAATATTTGCTCTATGCATTGCTTGCTACACTGGGAGGCAGTGTCCTCGGTGTGCTTGTAGGCGAGAAAGCACTGCCGTACATCATCATTTATTCTTACCGGATCATGTACACACATCTTCCGCATATCGTGATCCCATATCAGTGGAGTTATGCTGCTATGGCGACGGCAGCCGCGCTGGCATGCACATTGCTTGCCACGCTGTATGCATGCTACAAAGCGCTTGCAGCACAGCCGGCAGAATTGATGCGGCCGCCTTCTCCAAAAGAAGGAAAACGGATCCTTCTGGAGAGGATTGGATTTATATGGAAGCATTTGAGTTTTATCTGGAAATCCACTATTCGCAATCTGTTCCGATATAAGAAACGGCTATTCATGACCCTGGCAGGAATCGGGGGATGTATGGCACTGATGGTAGTCGGTTTTGGATTAAAAGATTCTATCATGTGCATCGGAACGCTCCAGTATCAGGAGCTTCAGGTGTATGACGGTATGGTTTATCTCAGCGATACAATAACAGATCAGGAAAAAGCAGATACGAAGGAACTGCTTTCGGATATGAAAAACGTAGATGGATATGCAGAAGCGGATATGAGGCGTGTCCAGGTATCAGCCAATGATCAGGGAGATGCAGAAAGTGTTTATCAATGCATTGTAAGAGATAAAGATGACATCAGCCGGTTCCTTGTATTTCGTGACAGAAAGAGCCAGGAGACCTATGAGCTTACAGATGATGGCGTTATCCTTACTGAAAAGATGGCAAAAACATTGGATGTGAAAAAAGGCGACAAGATTTATCTGGGAGCTGAAGGAGAAGAAAAGAAGGAAGTTACTGTGACAGACATCTGTGAAAACTATATGGAACATTATGTCTACATGACAGAGAACCTTTACGAAGAAGTGTACGGAGCTGTCCCGGAGTATAACACTCTTCTTTTTGATCTGAAAGATAATTCTCAGAAGAAACTCGATCAGACTGGGGAAAAAATATTAAAGCAGGACGGCGTCATGAATGTGACCTATACAAACAGTATAGAAGATCAGCTGAATACAATGCTTAAAAGTCTGAATCTTGTCATCGTCGTGCTGATCATATCAGCTGGAATGCTTGCCTTCGTTGTTCTCTACAACTTGAATAACATCAATATCACAGAAAGAAGAAGAGAGCTGGCTACGCTGAAAGTACTGGGATTTTACGACAACGAAGTAAGTTCCTATGTCTACAGGGAAAATATCCTGCTGACCTTCCTAAGTATCCTCATTGGGATGGGACTCGGATGGATCCTGCACCGGTTTGTCATAACGACAGTGGAAGTAGATGTTGTCATGTTCGGCAGAGTCATCAACTGGCAGAGCTATCTGTACAGTGCACTCTTTACAGTGGCATTCTCACTGTTTGTAAACTGGGTAATGTACTATAAGCTGAAGAAGATCGATATGGTTGAGTCGATGAAAAGTGTTGAATAGGTTGGATTGTTAGCACTCTTTTTGAAAGAGTGCTAATTTTCTATTGACTTTTTTAAATCCCGGTATTAAGATTACTGTTAGATGTCAAAAAGTAAAAAATTTTTAAGGAGTGATAGATATGTCAGTAAAAAAAGGAAGCCTTTCCATCAGCAGTGAAAATATTTTTCCGATCATCAAAAAGTGGGTCTATTCTGATCACGATATCTTTTTCCGTGAGCTGATTTCCAACGGATGCGATGCCATCACAAAAATCAGAAAGCTGGATATGATGGGAGAATACAGTCTGGCGGCAGATTATAAACCAGAGATCCATGTACTTGTAAATCCGGAAGAAAAGACACTGAAATTTATTGATAACGGGATTGGTATGACAGCCGATGAAGTGGAAGAGTACATTACACAGATCGCATTTTCTGGAGCAACCCAGTTCCTGGAAAAGTACAAAGACAAGACGACGGAAGACGATATGATCGGACATTTCGGACTTGGATTTTACTCTGCCTTTATGGTGGCAGACGAAGTGCATATCGACACTCTGTCTTACAAAGAAGGCGCTGAGCCGGTACACTGGGTAAGCGAAGGCGGAACAGACTATGAGATGCAGACCGGGAACAAAGAAGAGATCGGAACAGAGATCACACTCTTCCTGAATGAAGACAGTCTCGCATTTGCCAATGAATACCGCGCTCGGGAAGTACTCGAAAAATACTGTTCCTTCATGCCGGTGGAAATCTATCTGGCAAAAGAAAACGCAGAAAAAGAGTATGAGACGATCGATGAAAAAGATCTGAGAGATACCGATATTGTCGTGGAACATATCCACGAAGATGCAAAGATGGAAGAACGGGAAAAGGACAACGGCGAAAAAGAAATGGTAGAAATTTCCCCGGCACAGGACAAAGTAAAGATAGAAAAACGTCCGGTTCCGATCAATGATATCCATCCGCTTTGGGCGAAACATCCGAACGAATGCAAAAAAGAGGACTATATCGAATTTTACAGAAAAGTATTCCTCGATTACAAAGAACCGTTGTTCTGGATTCACCTGAACATGGATTACCCGTTCAATCTGAAAGGAATCCTCTACTTCCCGAAGATCAACACGGAATACGACTCTATCGAAGGAACGATAAAACTGTACAACAATCAGGTATTCATCGCGGACAACATCAAAGAGATCATTCCGGAATACCTGATGCTCCTCAAAGGTGTTATCGACTGCCCGGATCTGCCGCTGAATGTGTCAAGAAGTGCACTTCAAAATGACGGCTTCGTAAACAAAGTGGCAGAATATATTTCCAAGAAAGTGGCAGATAAGCTGACTGGAATGTGTAATACAGATCTTGAGAACTATGAAAAATACTGGGATGATATCAGCCCGTTCGTCAAATTCGGATGTCTCAAAGATCAGAAATTCTGCGATAAAATGATGGACTCCATCCTCTTTAAAAATCTTGACCATAAATACCTTACGATGAAAGAACTCATCGGAGAAGCACCGGAAGAGACAGAAGAAAAGAATGAGGATACAAAAGAAGAAGCAAAAGAACCGGAAAAGAAGACAATCTATTACGTGACAGACGAACAGCAGCAGAGCCAGTACATCAACATGTTCAAAAGTCAGGGACTGGATGCAGTCATTCTCTCCCACAATATCGATTCTCCGTTCATCACACAGTTAGAACAGAGAAATCAGCATATCCACTTCCAGAGAATTGACGCAGAAGTAACAGATCAGTTCAAAGAAGAAGTGCAGGAAGACGAAAAAGAAGCCTTTGAAAAACGCTCCGGCGAAATTGCGGAAATCGTGAAAAAAGCACTCGCAAACGATAAGCTGAATGTCAAGATCGAAAAACTCAAAGACGAAAATGTGGCATCCATGATGGTACTCTCCGAAGAATCCAGAAGAATGCAGGAAATGATGAAAATGTACGGTATGACAGGTATGGATCCATCTATGTTTGGGACAGATACAACACTTGTACTGAATGCAAACCACCCACTTGTACAGTATATTGAAAACCATAAAGACGGAGAAAACACAACGATCATTTGCCAGCAGCTCTATGATCTGGCAATGCTCTCCAATAAACCGCTGAATCCGGAAGAAATGACAGCATTCATCAAACGAAGCAACGACATTATGATGATGCTCACAAAATAGCAAATTTGTTAAAGGGGGACGGGTTCCGATGAGTCGGAACCCGTCCCCCTTTGAGTAATCTGTATTTTTCGTCTTGCCCTTTCTTGTATTGTTTTACAGTATTTCTTCAAACTCCAGTCTTTTTTTCATAAAGTATTTTGGTACTAATCTGTCCCAGGCATGTTCCAAGCTTTTGTCCATGGTAAAGAGATTGAGTGATGTACCCGTAGTGCAGACAAGTTTTGTACCGTCGTATTTGAAGTTCAGATACAGTCCTTTTACATCGCCGGGACGAAGGGGAAGACCTTCTGTTTCCAGGAGTTTTCGGATATTTTCCGGGGGCAGGGAGAAGATGAGGCGGAAGTGCAGCGGTGTCTGTTTTCCTTTGATAAGAGAAAAGCAGTATTCCCGGATCTGTTTCCAGCGGATCTGCCTTTCGTCCGGGGTTTCCGCTGTGTCCCCGTAAAAGGATGGATGATAGGTTCCATCAATCTGAAACGTGCAGAAGGTCGTGATTTCTCCTTCGATAAAAGAGAAGGAGTCAAAAGCGTCCGATAAGAGGAGAGCGGACATGCATTTTTTTGTATTCATGTGATAACTGTTCATAGGAACCTCCCGAAGCAAGTATGCTATTACAGTATAGCAGAAGCTATTTGATGGATGCAAGAGCGTTGATGAGAGTCTCTTTGTCCAGCATGCCTTCTCCGTATGCTTCGATCTTCCCTTCGGAATTGATCAGATATGTTGTCGGGAATGCGCGGATGCTGTAAGCGCGGATGGCTTCCATATCCACATCGTAATAGACAGGAAAGGTAAAGCCGGTTTCCTGGATATAGGTTTTCCCGGATTCCAGCGTCTCCCCGTTCATGCCGACGGTATCTACCATCACGAACTGGACATCTGGATTTTCTTTGTGTACCTCCTCAAAATCAGGCATTTCCTGACGGCATGGAGGACAGTTGCTGTTCCAGAAGTTCAGGACGATCGGTTTGCCGAACAGATTGGAGAAGGTTACCGTATTGCCGTCTTCATCCTGCACGGTAAAATCCATGGCATCTGGAAGAGACGTGGAAGGTTTATCGGATCCGGATTCTTTTTTGCTGTCCTTTTTTTCTTCGGAGGAGGAAAGACCACCTTGTTTTTCCGTATCCTTTAAGGCTTGGTACAAAAAGACAGAAACGCCCAGGATCAGGGCAAAGACAATGATCGTGATGATCAGATTTTTATTGGATTTCATAGAAAGTCCTCCTTATGAGAGTATCGTTAACAAGTTTCCAAAAAGCCCGGTCATCATTAGAATTCCGACAAAGATCAGAAGAAATCCGGAAATGCGGTTGATAACCTGGTAGTGACGGCCGATCCAGCTGATGGCCGTGTTGAGCTGGTGGATCAGGACAGCGCTTAGGAGAAATGGGATCCCAAGACCTGCGGAATAGCACAAAAGCAAGAAGATTCCCTTAAAAACTGATCCCTGCTGGGAGGCCAGCATGAGGGCAGAACCGAGAAAGGCTCCTACACACGGAGTCCAGCCGACAGAGAAAATAATTCCGAACAGCAGGGAGGAGAAAAAACTCATTTTTTCTGACAGAAATTTCCCGTCTTTGATACCGGTCAGAAAAGACAGTTTCCAGACACCAAGAAAAGAAAGACCGAAGCAGACCACAAGAAGGCCGCTTATGACATTCACGACAATCTGGTATCGGGAAAGAAGCATGCCGATAGATCCTGCGAACGCTCCCATAAGAAGAAACATAAATGTAAATCCAAGCACAAATCCTACGGCATTGGTAAAGGCGCCAAGACGCCTTGTTTTTCCGGAAGCTGCTTCCTCTCCGGCCATGTAGGAAAGATAAATTGGAAGCATAGGAAGAAGGCACGGAGAGATAAATGTGATCAAACCCTCGAGAAATGTGACAAAGTATTGCATGCAAGTACTCCTTTCAGAATAAGTGCAAATAGTATATCGCATTTGTTAGGAAGAGTAAAGACCAGTCGTTGACTTTTGCACCCTTTCTCAGTAAGATAAAGATAGTGCTCGTCATGTTGTAAAAGAGCAGAAAGAAGATGGAGGATGATACGATGAATGAGATAGAAAGACTGCTGGCGCTTACCGAAAAGGCGGTATCACCGTTCCACACGGCAGAAGCAGTAAAAGAAATTTTGGAAGAGAAGGGATTTGCCCCTCTTTGCTGGAAAGAAGAATGGAATCTTCAAAAAGGTGGAAAATATTATATCATACACCACGGAACGACGATCTTTGCGTTTACAATAGGAGAGGATTTTGGAGGAGAGAGTATCCGCATGGCGGCAGCTCATGGGGACTTTCCGGGATTTCGCCTGAAACCATCCCCGGAGATGAAAGCGGAGGCATATCTGAAACTGAACACAGAGCCGTACGGCGGAGTAAATCTTGCAAGCTGGATGGACCGGCCGCTTTCCATTGCAGGGAGGGTTGCGGTAAAAAGTGAGGATGTTTTCCACCCGGATCTGTATCTTGTTGACTTTGAAAAACCGGTGCTCACTATCCCAAATATCGCGATCCATCTGGACCGGGATATGAATAAAGGCAGGGAACTGAACCGGCAGACGCAGATGCTGCCGCTTGCAGGCATGGCAGGACAAGAGACGACAGATGGCTATATGAAGAAGCTTCTTGCCGACAAACTTCATGTGATGCCGGAAGATATCCTGGAATATGAGCTGAATATCTACAATGCGGATACCGGAACATGCGTTGGATTTGACGGGGAATTTGTCTCCGCGCCGCGGCTCGACGATCTGACAAGTGTTCAGGCTATCATTGATGGGATCACGAAAGGGGTGCGCCGGGAAGGGCTGAATGTAAGCGTCGTATTTGATCACGAGGAAATCGGAAGCCGTACAAAACAAGGAGCGGGATCCACCCTTTTGATGCTTGTGCTGGAACGCATTTATGAAGGGCTGTCCATTCAAAGGACAAAGCTTTTACAGGGACTTTCTGAGGGAATGCTCCTCTCAGTAGATGTTGCACATGGACTGCACCCGAACTATCAGGAAAAAGCCGATCCTACGAATCATCCGGTGTTAAACGGAGGATTCTGTATCAAAGAGTCCTCTTCCCAGAGTTATGCCACAGATTGTGAGGCTGTTGGTATCGTGCAGTCCATCTGTGACCGGGAGGGAATCCCATATCAGAAGTTTGCAAACCGCTCGGATGGAACTGGAGGCGGGACGCTTGGCGCTATCGCATCCGCTATGATTCCGGTCAAAACAGTGGATATCGGCGTGCCGCTTTTGGCGATGCATTCCAGCCGGGAATTGATGGGAAGAAAAGATATGGAGGCACTTTCTGCATTTTCAGCCGCTTTTTTTACCATGGATCAGAGAGGGTAGGCCAGTGGGAAACCAGATCAGAGAACAGTTTGAAAAGCGGTCTCAAAGAGAGACAGTCAGACTGAACAAATATTTAAGTGAATCGGGCATATGTTCAAGAAGAGAGGCGGATCGCCTGATCGGCGAAGGCAAGGTAACGGTAGACGGCAAGAAGGCCGAAAGAGGGATGCAGATCCTTCCGGATCAGAAAGTGTGCGTCGATGGAAAGCCGGTCAAGCCGGAAACCAAAATGGTCGTGCTGGCAGTCAACAAGCCGGTAGGAATCGTCTGTACCGAAGAAAAAAAAGAACCAAACAATATCATCCGTTTCCTGGATTATCCGACGCGCATCACATATGTGGGAAGACTTGACAAAGATTCGGAAGGCCTGCTTCTTATGACGAACAACGGAGATATCATCAACAAAATGATGAGGGCAGGAAACTGTCATGAAAAAGAATATATAGTAAAGATCAATCAACCGGTTACAGACGACTTTTTAAGAAAAATGTCGCAAGGCGTTCAGATCCTTGACACGGTCACAAGGCCTTGCAAAACAGAAAAGATTGGGAAAGACACATTCCGAATCATATTGACCCAGGGGTTAAACCGGCAGATCCGCAGGATGTGTGAGGCCTGCGGATGTAAAGTGATCAAGCTTAAACGGATCCGCATTATGAATATCCATCTTGGAAATTTGAAACCGGGAGAATACCGGCCCCTTACGGACAGCGAATTAAACGGGCTGTACCGTATGATCGCGCATTCTTCCAATACGACCGTCATTGGCAAAGGAGAAAAAAGAACAGGAGAAAGAAATAAATGGCACAGACAGAAATCAATACACAGGATAAGAAAGAACGGATGCAGGAGCTTGTAGAACTTCTGAACCGGGCGGGACGTGCCTACTATCAGGAAGCAAGAGAAATCATGAGCAATTACGAATACGACAGACTGTATGATGAGCTCGTCTCTTTGGAGAAAGAATTGAACATGACAATGGCGCTAAGTCCGACTGTGCACGTGGGATACGAAGTCTTGAGCGAGCTTCCAAAAGAGCGCCACGAAAGACCGATGCTTTCCCTGGACAAAACAAAGGAAGTAGGGCGCCTGAAAGAGTTTTTAGGAGACCAGAAGGCACTTTTATCCTGGAAGATGGACGGACTGACCATTGTCCTTACCTACCGGGAAGGAGTCCTTTTCAAAGCAGTCACAAGAGGAAATGGAGAAATCGGAGAAGTCATTACGAACAATGCAAGAGTATTCCGGAACATCCCGCTTAAGATCGCTTACCAGGGCGAACTGATCCTGAGAGGAGAAGCAGTCATCCGGTACAAGGATTTTGAAAAAATCAATGAAGAGATCGAAGACGTGGATGCGAAATACAAAAATCCAAGGAATCTGTGCAGCGGATCTGTCCGTCAGCTGAACAATGAGATCACGGCAAAGAGAAATGTGCGATTCTATGCATTTTCCCTTGTGAGAGCGGATGGAGTGGATTTTGAAAATTCGAGAGAAAAGCAGATGGAATGGCTTTTAAGCCAAGGATTTGAGACAGTGGAATATCGCATGACGACAAGGGAGACAGTGGAAGAAGACATTGCCTGGTTTGCAGATCGTATCCAGGAAAATGAAGTTCCGTCCGACGGACTCGTACTTGTCTATGACGATATCGTATACGGGGAATCTCTTGGGGCCACGGCAAAATTTCCGCGCGATTCATTTGCCTTCAAATGGGCGGATGAGACAAAGGAGACGACGCTGACCGAAATCGAGTGGAGTCCTTCCAGGACCGGACTCATCAATCCGGTGGCGATCTTCGAACCGGTAGAACTGGAAGGGACTACTGTTTCCAGGGCAAGTGTCCACAATATCAGTATCATGGAGGAACTGGAGCTTGGAGTCGGAGACAGGATCGAGGTGTACAAAGCAAATATGATAATCCCGCAGATTGCTCAAAATCTCACAAGAAGCGGAGTAAAGGATATTCCGGAGACATGTCCTGTATGCCAGGGAAAGACACAGATCCGGCAGATCATGAACGCCAAAGCGCTCTACTGCACCAATCCTTTCTGTCAGGCAAAACAGATCAAAGCATTTACCCTGTTCGTAAGCAGGGATGCTATGAATATTGACGGCCTTTCAGAAGCAACGCTGGAAAAATTTATTGGGAAGGGCTTTATCCATGAATTTGCAGATATCTACCATATTGACCAGCATCGGGATGTCATTACGGAGATGGATGGATTTGGGGAAAAATCCTGCGCAAACCTTCTGGAAAGTATCGAAAAATCAAGGGAGACAACACTGCCAAGACTTGTCTATGCCCTTGGAATTGAAAACGTAGGGCTTGCAAACGCAAAACTCATCTGCAAAGAGCTGGACTATGACCCGCAGAAGCTTCTGGAAGCGGACGAGGAGACATTGAGTGCGATCCCGGGCATCGGGGAAGTCATCGCGAAAAACGTGACAGCTTACTTCCGGGAGGAAAAGAAGCGGCAGCAGTATCTCCATCTGTTAAAGGAAGTAAATCTGCAAAAAGAGAATATTCAGGAAGCTCAGATCTTTGAAGGTATGACCTTTGTGATCACGGGAAGTGTGGAACATTTTAAAAATCGTGGGGAAATCAAAGCTGAGATAGAAAAACGTGGTGGAAAAGCCACCGGTTCTGTGACATCCAAGACGACGTACCTGATCAACAACGATGCCAATTCCACTTCTTCCAAGAACCGAAAGGCAAAAGAGCTTGGTATTCCGATCCTTTCGGAAGAAGAATTTTTGCGTCTAATGGAAAATGAGGGATAAAAATGACTCAAAAAGAAGAAACTATGCTGGAAGACTATCTTCCGTTTTTTGAAGAGCTATCGGAGACGGACAAAGAACAGATCCGTAGCCACACACGGCTGATGCATGCAGAAAAGGGAGAGATGATTCACAAGGGGAACGAAGACTGTCTTGGGTTCCTGATTGTAAAGAAAGGACAGTTCCGCAGCTATATTATTTCGGAAGAAGGGAAAGAAATCACGGTATACCGGCTTTTTGAAAGGGATATGTGCCTTTTTGCGGCAAGCTGTATTTTCAGGAACATTGATTTTGACATCTGGATGGAAGCAAAAGAAGAATCGGATTATTGGGTTATTGATCCGGGAGTATATGGGAAATTGATGGAGACCTCTCTTCCGGTCATGAAGTATACAAACGATCTGATGGCTTCTCGGTTTTCCGATGTGATGTGGACAATGGAACAGATTTTGAGCAAAAGTATGGATAAAAGGCTGGCGGCATTTCTGATGGAAGAAGCGGAAAATGAAGGAGCCGAGGAAATCACATTGACCCATGAGATGGCAGCAAGAGAACTAGGGACAGCAAGAGAGGTTATTTCACGGATGATGAAATACTTCCAGCAGGAAGGATTTGTGGCAGCTTCCAGAGGGAAAGTGCGGATTCTCGATAAGAACGCGCTGTATGAACTGGCCGAGGGAAGTCTGCGGTAAAACCGGGTTTGTGACTTTGTTACGGAAAGTGTTCTGGGATAGAGTATAATAGATGTAACGATATTAAAAGAAAATTGATACAGGAGGAATATGATATGTCAGAAGTATTGAAAATAACAAATGAAAATTTTGAGCAGGAAGTGTTAAAATCTGAAAAACCGGTACTCATCGATTTCTGGGCAGAATGGTGCGGACCTTGCCAGACCTTTATTCCGATCCTGCATGCATATGCGGAAGGAACAGACGCAGTGAAAGTCGGAAAAGTCAATGTAGATGAAAACAGAGAACTCGCAAAACAGTTTCGAATTCTCAGCATTCCGACAGTCGTACTCTTCAAAAACGGGGAGGCAGTAAAACGCCATTCTGGAGTGATGATGGAAGCAGAACTGAAAGAGTGGGCTGAAGAATAAGAGGAAACACAGAGAAATTGCGGGGGAAAAGAGGATTTAAGAAAAAGTTTACTTGTCCGAATGCTGTATCTGGTCTATAATATCCACTATACGGGAATAGAAAGGGATATAGCTATGTCAGATGAAAAAAATACAACGATAGACGAAGAAAAGACAGATGAGCAGAAACTGGAAGAAGCAGTCAAAGGCGTTGTGGAAGATACGTCCAGAGACGACAGAGAGTATGAAAAAATATGTTCCATCTGTCATCGACCGGAGAGTGTGGCCGGGAAGATGGTAGACCTCCCGAACAATCTGCATGTCTGTCCGGAGTGTATGCAGAGAAGCTTTGACATGATGAACAATGGGCAGATCGATCTGAACCAGTTGATGCGTATTCCGGGAGTGCAGGTCCTCAATATGCAGGATCTGGAAAATATGATGCCAAAGCAGCAGAAAGTAAAGAAGAAAAAAGAAAAGACAGAGAATCAGCCGGAACTGGATCTGAACCATATTCCGGCTCCTCATAAAATCAAAGCCAAGCTGGATGAATATGTGATCGGTCAGGAATATGCAAAGAAAGTGATTTCAGTAGCTGTTTATAACCATTACAAGAGGGTAGCCACTGATACGATGGATGATATCGAGATCGATAAATCCAACATGCTGATGATCGGACCGACGGGATCTGGAAAGACCTATCTTGTCAAAACACTTGCGAGACTTCTCGATGTGCCGCTTGCCATCACGGATGCAACATCTCTTACCGAGGCGGGTTATATCGGCGACGATATCGAAAGCCTTGTGTCCAAGCTCCTGGCAGCTGCGGACAACGATGTGGAGAAGGCGGAAAGAGGGATCATATTTGTGGATGAGATCGACAAGATCGCCAAGAAAAAGAACACAAACCAGCGGGATGTAAGCGGCGAATCGGTTCAGCAGGGAATGCTGAAACTTTTGGAAGGAAGTGAAGTGGAAGTACCAGTAGGAGCAAACAGCAAGAATGCCATGGTACCTCTCACAACAGTCAATACGAAAAATATTCTTTTTATCTGCGGCGGCGCCTTCCCAGGGCTGGAACAGATCATAAAAGAGCGGCTCAATAAGCATTCTTCCATCGGCTTTATCGCTGATCTGAAGGATAAGTATGATCAGGATAAAAATCTGCTGTCAAAAGTCACGGTAGAGGATCTTCGCAATTTCGGTATGATACCGGAATTCCTTGGACGTCTTCCGGTCATCTACACATTACAGGGGCTGGATAAAGATATGCTTGTCAAGATTCTCAAAGAGCCGAAAAATGCAATTTTGAAGCAGTACCAGAAGCTGCTTGCTCTGGATGAAGTCAGACTGGAATTTGAGGAAGACGCTCTGTATGCGATTGCAGAAAAGGCAACAGAGAAAGACACAGGCGCACGAGCGCTCCGTGCCATCATTGAGGAATTCATGCTGGATATCATGTATGAAATACCAAAAGATGACAATATCGGGGAAGTGATCATTACAAGAGCATACATAGAAGGAACTGGCGGTCCGGTCATTAAACTGCGCGGGCAGGAAGTCCCAAAACTGGAAATAAATTAATTTGGAACCTCATATACTTACAAAAAGTATATGAGGTTTTTTGACATGAAAGACTGTAAAGAGGCAATCTTATCGGAGTCATACAGAGATTTTATGTTTAATTCAAGATGGATGCAGCTTTTGGACGGGCTGGATCCTAGAAGCTGGT
Source organism: Sellimonas sp. (assembly GCF_047234585.1). Classification (NCBI taxonomy): domain Bacteria; kingdom Bacillati; phylum Bacillota; class Clostridia; order Lachnospirales; family Lachnospiraceae; genus Sellimonas; species Sellimonas sp. The sequence continues at coordinate 22,052 of NZ_JBKSWG010000029.1, forward strand.
GTCGGAAAGAAGCAGGACAGATGTATTGGAATGTTTATATCCAGGAAGAGGAGGCGGATCGTCTTCCCATCAATGATATCCCCTATTACTCGATTCCAAAATGTTTTACTCTTCTCGATCTGGGGCCGCTGAACGCGGCAGGAATTACTCCTGTACAGAGTTATCCTTCTCTGGAATTGAAAGGGCAGGGGATTTTGATGGGATTTTTGGATACCGGACTTGACTACCGCAATCCAGTGTTCCGGAATCTGGATGGCTCCACGCGCATCCTGGGAATCTGGGACCAGACGATACAGGATGGAAACCCGGAAGAGCATTTTGGGTACGGAAGTGTCTACACAAGGGAGGACATCAACCGCGCTCTGCAAAGCGAAGATCCTCTTGCCTTTGTACCGTCACAGGATACAAACGGACATGGGACTTTCACGGCAAGTGTGGCGGCCGGAAGTGCAAATGTGGAAAATCAATTCCTTGGGGCAGCGCCGGAATCAATGATCGCCATGGTCAAACTGAAGGGGGCGAAACAATACCTGAGAGATTACTATTTTATCAAAGAGGGGGCAGAAGCATTTCAGGAAAATGATATGCTGGCAGGGCTTTTTTACCTGAACAGTCTGGCGAAAAAATATGAGATGCCCTTGGTTATCTGTGTCCCGCTAGGGTGCAGTCTCGGGGGACATAATGGCACGGCCCCCATCTGTGAGGAGCTGGAAGTTTATGCCAATATGAAGAACCGTGTTGTTGTAACGGGGACAGGAAATGAGGCGGATAAACGTCATCATTATAAAGGAATGACCGGCACACAAGGGGAAGGCACGGAGGTGGAGCTCCGGGTAGGGGAAAATGTAAAAGGATTCCAGATGGAAGTGTGGACTGATATCCCAAATGTGCTGGCCGTGTCCTTAACCTCGCCGTCCGGTGAATCCATACAGAAGATTCCCATCCGCCAAAACAGCAGGAATGAGTACGAATTTTTATTTGAGCAGACGAAGATTGTGATCGATTACCGGCTGCTTGTGGAACGGACTAACTCGGAACTGATCATTGTGCGGTTTGAAAACCCTGCGCAGGGGATATGGAAGATTGGGTTGGAACCGCTCCAGAGTATTGATGGGCTTTTCCATATCTGGATGCCTGTCACGGAATTTCTCACAGGGGAAGCTTACTTTCTGAGATCCAGCCCGGATGAAACCATACTGGAACCTGGCAGCACGCCGTCGGCTATTACTGCTTCTTATTATAACTGGGAAGAAAATTCGGTTGCGATTCAGTCGGGCAGGGGATATACTAGAAATAGAATGATAAAACCCGAGTTTGCCGTTCCCGGCATGTATGTGACCGGAGCGGTGCCGGGAGGAAATTTTACGGAGCGTTCAGGCTCCAGCGCCGGAACAGCTATTGCAGGAGGAAGCGCAGCGCTGCTTCTTCAGTGGATTACGCAGAACCAGAATTCCCAGGCATCCTCCGCCCAGGTCAAAAATATCCTGATCCTGGGCACAAGAAGAAAGGAGAATACAGAATATCCAAACCGGCTTTGGGGGTTTGGGACGATGGATCTGTACCACACGTTGGAAGAAATCCGGCAGTTGTAACGAAAGGAGATAATACAGGATGAGCGATTTTTTTAGTGAACTTGGAAAAAAATTTACAGAAACAGCAGATATTGTAGGGAAAAAAACAACAGAGATTTTAGATACAGAGAAATTTAAAAGCCAGATACGAACGCTGGAGAGGGCAAACGAGAGAGACTATATCGATATTGGAAAGAAGATCTACGAAAAATTCCGGGAAAATGAGATTCAGGATATGGACTGTGTTGAACTTTGCGAAGCTATCGAAAAGAGAGAAGAATCCATTGCAGATATCCAGAAAGAAATTGCAAAGATTAAAGGAGAATAGAACAGATGAAAAAAAGGATACCGATCCTTTCCTTGTCGCTTCTGGGTCTGGATCTGTTTTTTAAATATAAAACAGAAAAAAAGCCGGATTCCCAAAAAGAAACGGCTCTTTTTGGGGAAAAGATCCTGATCAGGAAAGTGCATAACCATGGAATGGCATTTAACATTCTGGACGGAGAAGAAAAGATCGTAAAAGCGACATCCGCAGGATCCGCGGTCCTGCTTCTTCTGACAAGAATCTGGTATGGACGTTTCAAAAAAGGGTTTGGACAAAAAGCCGGTCTGGATCTGATGCTGGCAGGAGGATTAAGCAATCTTTACGATCGATTTTTCCGTGGATATGTGGTGGACTATATCGGATTTCCTTTTAAAAAGGAGAGAATCCGCAATCTGACATTTAATATCGGAGATTTTTGCCTTGCGGCCGGAGTACTCCTTTTGGGAGCCTCCGCCGCCATAGCGGCCGCCCGAAAGAGATGTGCGGCCTTATGTCCGCTGCGAAAGATCAGATTCCGAAATATTCTCTGATTTGTCCAAAGATGATTTCCATAAGTCGTGTGCGGGACTCCACAGCGGCCCAGGCGATATGTGGTGTGATCAGAAGTCTGCGGCTGTCCTTGATCCGCAGGAGCGGATTATCAGAAGCCATCGGCTCCTCACGGAGGACGTCCAGACCCGCAGCGGCAATCACACCGTTTTCCAGAGCCAAAGCCAGGTCCTCTTCCACGACAATAGGGCCACGCCCAAGATTCAGAAGGATACAGGAAGGCTTCATTTTCGCAAGAGCAGCGGCATCGATCAGATTCTCCGTGCGGTCGGTTAGAGGAGCATGGATGGAAATGATATCCGATGTGCGAAGGAGAGTGTCTAAGTCTACCTGATGATAGCCTTTTTGACAAGGGGCGTTGGATGAGGAATAGTAGACCACATCCGCGCCAAAGCAGGAAGCGATATCTGCGACACGTCTCCCGATATTTCCAAGACCGATGATGCCAAAGCGCATTTGTGACAGTTCATGGAACTGCTCACTGAAATGTGTGAAAATCCGATCATTGACGTAATGTCCGCCTTTTACATATTCATCATAATACCGGAGCTTTTCCAGGAGGAAGAACAGCATGGCAAAGGTATGCTGTGCTACAGACTCCGTAGAATACCCGGCTACATTGCGCCACGAGATTCCTCGGCTTTCCAGGTACAGTTTATCCAGATTGTTTGTTCCTGTGGCGGTCACACAGACAAGTTTCAGATGCTCAGCCTGCCCAATCGTGCGGGCGTTGATCTCTGTTTTATTCACGATCAAAACGTCCGCCTCCTTTGAGCGGACAAAAGCCTCTTCCGGAGAAGAAAAGTCATAAAGAACCACTTCGCCAAGCGATGAGAAGGCACTCAGATCAATGTCAGAGCCGATGGTTTTTGCGTCCAGAAAAACAAGTTTCATAAAGATCTCCTTTCTTTCAGAGGTAAGCCCCCTTCTTCAGACTATTATAGCTGTGGACGGAAAAGCTGACAAGAGAAAGGAAAAAAGGGTTGACATTTGTCATGAAATCAAGTTATACTCCCATCTTTGACAGTTGAAAAGAAAAATGAGTGCCACAATCCATGAAAATACTG